>JBQTIS010000051.1:0-1553 GCA_052387895.1 Rhodospirillales bacterium
GCCCGACCCTCTCTCCCGACCGCCACGTCACCCGCGGGGTTGGCGGCTTCGGGTGTTCCGACGGTCGCGCCGGGGTCCGCCTTCGGCCCCCGATCAGGGCTGGGGCGGACGGCGCCCGCGGCGGATCAACCTGAGAAGGAGCCAAGACGGCATGTCCATGCCGACGTTCACCCTGCGCCAGCTGTTGGAAGCCGGCGTCCATTTCGGCCATCACACCCGCCGCTGGAATCCGCGCATGGCGCCGTTCATCTTCGGCGTGCGCAACGGCGTGCACATCATCGACCTGGAACAGACCGTGCCGATGCTCGACCGGGCGTTGCAGGCGGCGCGCGGCGTGGTCGCCTCGGGCGGGCGCGTGCTGTTCGTCGCCACCAAGCGCCAGGCCTCGGACAAGATCGCCGAGGCGGCCAAGCGCTGCGGCCAGTACTTCGTCAACCACCGCTGGCTGGGCGGCATGCTGACGAACTGGAAGACCATCTCGCACTCGATCAAGCGGCTGCGCGAACTGGACGAGAAGCTGGGCGGCCAGGGCGCCGAGGGCCTGACCAAGAAGGAGCTTTTGAACCTGACGCGCGAGCGCGACAAGCTGGAGCGCGCGCTCGGCGGCATCAAGGAGATGGGCGGCCTGCCCGACATCCTGTTCGTGATCGACACGATCAAGGAGGACATCGCCCTCACCGAGGCCAAGAAGCTGAACATCCCGGTGATCGCGGTGATCGACAGCAATTCCGATCCCGTGGGCATCACCTTTCCGATCCCGGGCAACGACGACGCGATGCGGGCGATCGAGCTTTACTGCGACCTGATGGCCGACGCGGTGCTGGACGGGCTGCAGCAGGAAATCATGCATACCGGCGGCGACGCGGGCGCGTCCGAGCGGCCGGCCGAGCCCCTGCCCCCAGCCGAGCCCTTGCCCAAGGACGAGGGCGGCGCGGCCAAGCCTGGCGCCGCGACCATGGCCGAGGCCGTCGCCGGGGGCGACAAGGCCCCGCCGCCTGCCTGACGCGCCTGCCTGACGCGCCCGGTGGCAGGCCCGGGTTGCCTAGTCCTGCCGCCTTATTTTCGTCGTGTTCGTAGCGCATTGCAACGAATTCCTGTGATAGAGGTTTAAGTCATGGCTGAGATCACGGCGGCGCTAGTGAAGGATCTGCGCGAGAAGACCGGCGCGGGCATGATGGACTGCAAGAAGGCCCTGACCGAGACCAAGGGCGAGTTCGAGGCCGCCGTGGACTGGCTGCGCAAGAAAGGCCTGTCGGCCGCCGCCAAGAAGGCCGGACGCGTGGCCGCCGAGGGGCTGGTCGGCGTGGCGGTCGAGGGGACCGCCGGCGCCGTGGTCGAGGTCAACGCCGAGACCGATTTCGTCGCCCGCAACGGGCAGTTCCAGGGCTTCGTGCGCGCGGTCGCCGCCCAGGCGCTGGCCAAGGGCGACGACATCGAGGCGCTCAAGGCGGCCAAGGGCGCCGAGCTTGTCCAGCTGATCGCCACCGTGGGCGAGAACATGTCGCTGCGCCGCGCCAGGCGCCTGACGGTCAAGGCCGGCGCGGTCGCCAGCT
>JBQTIS010000052.1:0-2760 GCA_052387895.1 Rhodospirillales bacterium
TTCCAGGTTCTGCACCACCTGCACCTGGCGCGAGGGGATCACCTTGCCGTAGCCGGGCGTGACCATGTCGAGCTCGGCCAGGCCCATCCACAGGAACGCGGCCGCGAGAAGCGCCACCAGCGTCAGCAGCGTGGCGACGGCGGCGGCGCGGGGCCCGCGCATGGTGTCGACGCGCAGCGCGGTGGGCTCGGGCGTGGTGGGGCGGGCGGACGCGGTCATCGGCGCGTCCTCAGTCCGCGGCCGGGCGCACGCGGCCGCCCGCCAGCATGGCCACCACCTCGTCGCGCGGGCCGTCGGCCACCACCTTGCCGCGGTCGATCAGGATCACCCGCTCGACCAGCTGCAGCAGCGCCGAGCGGTGCGTCACCAGGAACAGCGTGCGGCCCTTCAGCCATTCCTGCATGTTGTCGAGGAACTTTTTCTCCACCGCGTTGTCCAGGTTGCTGGTCGGCTCGTCCAGCAGCAGCACCGGCGGCTCGCCGATCAGCGCGCGCGCCAGCGTGACCAGCTGGCGCTGGCCGCCCGACAGGTTGAAGCCGCGCTCGCCCACGACCTGGCCCAGGCCCCGCGGCCACTGCCGCGCGCTTTCGATCAGGCCCGACAGCTCCATCGCCCGCATCACCTGTTCGTCGCTGGCGTGCGGCGTGCCCTGGGTCAAGTTGTCGCGCGCCGTGCCGAAGAACAGCACCGAGTCCTGGGGCACGAAGCCGACCTGCCGGCGCAAATCGGCGAAGTCGATCTGGCGCAGATCGAGGTCGTCCACGCGGATGAACCCGCCGGTCGGCGAATACAGGCCCTGCAACAGCCTGAGGATCGTGCTCTTGCCCGAGCCGACGCGGCCCAGGATCGCCACGTGCTCGCCGGGCTCGACCGAAAACGACACGTTGTCGAGCACGAGCGTGTCCTCGCCCGGGTACTTGAAGCGGACCTCGTGGAACTCGACCCGGCCCTTGATCAGCGGCACGTGCACGGGCTGGTCGTCGGGCGACTGCTCGACCGGCAGGGCCATCATGCCGTCCAGCGCCTCGAACGCCGTGCGCATCTGGTCGTAGCGCAGCATCAGCGCGGCCAGGTGGCCCAGCGGCGCCATGATGCGCGTGCCCAGCATCATCGCCGCCACCAGCGCGCCGCTGGTCATGTTGCCGGCGATGATCTGGTACACGCCCGCGACGATGATCGAGACGGTGAGGACCATGCCGCACGTGGCGGTGAAGTTCATCGCCAGCGCCGTCAGCATCCTGATCCGCATGCCCGAGGCCGCCGACAGCGCCACGAAATGCTCCCAGTGGCGCTTGGCCCAGGCCTCGGCGCGCACCGCCTTGACCGTCTCGATGCCGTTCAGCACCTCGAACAGAAGCGCGTTCTTCTGGGTCGATTCGCGCATCGACCGGCGCGTGGCCGCGGCCAGCGGCCAGTGGATCAACAGCCCCGCCGCCAGCGCCAGGGGCACGATCGCGGCCGCGGTCAGCGCCACGACCGGCCCGCCCACCAGATACAAGGCGGCGATGAACAGCAGCACGAACGGCAGGTCGCCGAACACGGTCACGGTGGCCGAGCCCATGAAGTCGCGCACCGAATCGAAGTCCTTCAGCGTCACCGCCAGGCTGCCGGCCGAGCGCGGGCGGGCCTCGCCCTTCAGCGCCAGCACGTGCTCGAACATGCGGTTGCCCAGCTCCACGTCCAGCCGCTTGCCGGCCGCGTCGACCAGGTAGGCGCGCAAATTGCGCAGCGCGAAGTCGAACCCGGCCGCGATCAGCACGCCCGCGGCCAGCACCCACAGCGTCTCGAGCGCGGCGTTGGGCACCACCCGGTCGTACACCGCCAGCGTGAAGGCGGGCACGGCCAAGGCCAGGACGTTGACCACGACCGAGGCCAGGACCGCGTGCGAATAGATCCAGAAATTGCGCCCGAGCCCGCCCCAGAACCACGAATCCGACCGCGGCAGGCCCTGGATGTGCGAGCGCTGGTCGAACTGGAAGCGCGGTCGCACGTAGTATGCCCGGCCGGCGCAGCGGCGCTGAAGCTCGTCGAGCGCGACCAGGCGCGTGCCGTCGCCGGCCCTGGGCTCGAACACCTCTAGGCGCGCGCCGCCCCCGGCGAAATCCACGATCACCACGCAGCGCCCGTCCAGGAGCGGCACGACCGCCGGCAGCGCCAGGCGCGGAATGTCCTTGAGCGCGCAATCGTCCGAGGCGGCGACCATGCCGGCGCGCCGCGCCGCCGCCTCGAGCGAGCCCGCCGCCAGCCGCCCGGCCTCGAGCGGCAGGCCCGCGCGCAGCTGCGCGGGCGTGTAGGCGCGGCCGTAGAAGCGCGTGAGGAACGCCAGGCACTCCGCCACGGGATCGTCCGGCGCCCCGGCCGCCGATGCGCCCGCGGGCGCCGGCCTGGGCCGGTCGGGCGGCCTGTCGGCCGGCCGGCCGGGCGCGGCCCGGCGCGGGGATTCCCGCGGGGATTCCGGGGATAGGCCGGACAGCGGCTTCACCGCATCTTTCATGGCGCGTCTGTCATGCCGCCGGGCGGCCCTTCGCTCGACATGGTGCGGCAGGTTCCGCGGAACGAGGTTCTGCGGAACGCCGCCGAATTATTTGGTATTATAGCATTTTCCCGGACCCATGCCGCAGCCGGGATCGCGCCCGTTAACGATTGGCGCGGCGCGGCCGGCCGCCAGGGCGCGCGAGAGAGGTGGAAGGCCTTGAGCCGACTCGATTTCCTCACAGCCCTCGCCTGCCTGGGCCGGTCCGGCGAGCCAGGCCAGGCAGG
>JBQTIS010000053.1:0-7583 GCA_052387895.1 Rhodospirillales bacterium
TCGTGGTCAACATGGCGACCACGCGGCGCGAGGGCGAGCGCACCTACGAGACGCTGCTGAAGGCGTGCAAGGGGTTCCTGAAGATCGAGCCGCCGCTCTACGGCATCGTCCGGCGCGACGCCCGGGTGCGCGAGTCGATCCGCTACCAGACGCCGCTGCTCGCCCGCTTCCCCGCCGCCGACGCGTCCCAGGACGTCGAGGCCGTCGCCCGCAAGATCGTCGAGGGATAGACCGGGCCAAGCCCCAAAAAGCGACGAGGGCCCCGGTGCTGCCGCCGGGACCCCCGCCGTTCGCCCGCGTTTCTTCGCTGGATTCGGATCGCCGGAAAACCTGAGCCGGAACTTCAGCCGGCGCGGCGCTGGGGTTGCGGCGCCGGCTCGGCCGAAACAGCAACGGCGGTCCGGGCCGTCCCGCGCCCGCCGCGTTTCTGGCGCATGCGCTCGCGGTTGGCGAGCGCCGCCTCGTATTTCTTCAGCTCCTCGAACGCCTCGGCCAGGTCCCGGCGCGCCTGGTCCATCTGCGCCTCGACATCCGCCAGCGACTTGGCGATGCGCTCGCGCCGCTGGCCGACCGCCTGGACGTAGCCGCTGTTGGCCGCGGCCGGGCGGCCGCGCGTGTAATCGCCCAGCTCGGCCTCGAGTTGCGCCGCGGCGCCAAGCAGCTTCTCGCGCAGGCGCTCGAGTTCGTCGACCACCCGGGCGCGCTCTTCCAGCCGCCATTTATGCATGCGGACAGTGGCGGCGACGGTCTTTCTCATCGCGCCCCTCCTTGCCCGCGACCCACGCGGCGTGATTCGCCGTTTCGCGCGTTCGTGCGGTTTAACCCGGCCATACCTGTGCCACCGTTCGGTTGCCGGCGCCCGCTCTCCCGGCCCCTGCCTGGGACCGCTGCGCGCGCCTAGCGGTTTATCTCAGATGGCGAGTATCGGCCCTGATGTTTAACTTTTTGTAAAAGAAACAAAGATACGCCGCGGGCTCGCAGCCGCGGAGTAGTTCTTATATTTATCAAGTGGTTATTTGGTTGTCTCGCCGCTCCTTTCGAGTGCGATCAGCCGCGCGCTGGGCAGTAATCGGCAAAGTTGGCGATCCGGATCGGTTCGCCTTCCCGGCAGGTTTATCCGGGGCGATTCGCGCATGGGTGTATCCAGTTGGGGTTGAATCCTGAACGTCGCTAAATAGCGATTTGATTCTAGTAATTTTTTCATTGATTCCAGTTTCTCGTTAAGATAAGTTAAGGTTAATCCACTGGGAGAACAGTCATGCGTATCCTGTTGGTGGAAGACGATCCCTCGATGGCGAAAAGCATCGAAATGATGCTCAAGTCGGAAGGCTACGTCGTCGATCTGGCCGATATGGGCGAAGACGGCCTCGAGATCGGCAAGCTTTACGATTACGACATCATCGTCCTCGACTTGATGCTGCCGGATATCGACGGCTACGAAGTGCTGCGCCGCTTGCGCCAAGCGCGCGTCAAGACCCCGATCCTGATCCTCTCGGGGTTGAGCGAGCTCGATTCCAAGGTCAAGGGCCTGGGCATCGGCGCCGACGACTACATGACCAAGCCGTTCCAGAAGCGCGAGCTGATCGCCCGCATCCAGGCGATCGTGCGCCGCTCCAAGGGCCATTCCGAATCGATCGTGCGCACCGGCAAGCTGGTGGTGAACCTGGACACCCGCACGGTCGAGGCCAATGGCCAGCCGCTGCACCTCACCGGCAAGGAATACGGCATCCTGGAGCTGTTGAGCCTGCGCAAGGGCCTGACGCTCACCAAGGAGATGTTCCTGAACCATCTCTACGGCGGCATGGACGAGCCGGAACTCAAGATCATCGACGTGTTCGTGTGCAAGCTGCGCAAGAAGCTGACCGTCGCCACCGGCGGCGAGAACTACATCGAGACGGTGTGGGGCCGCGGCTACGTGCTGCGCGACCCGACGGGCGAGCCGGCGTCGGCCGAAGCCGCGCCGCAACGCGCCGCGAGCTGAAGCGCCGGCCGGGCTAGTCCCGCACCGGAATCGTCGCCGCGAAGGTCATCCGGTCCGCGTCCGGGCCCGCGACTTCCAGCTTGCCGCCCATGCGCTCGGCCAGCCTGGCGGTGAAGAACGGCTGCACCCCGCGCGGGCTCAACCCCTCGATCGTGGCGGCGGGATCGAGCGCCTGGCGCAATTCGTCGACCAGCCGGCAGCCCTGGCCGCCGGCCGCGACCTCGAGCCGCGCCCGGTCCGGCGCCGCCGCGACCGCGACCGTCAGCGTGCCGCCCCTGGGCAGCGATTCAGCGGCCAGCGACACCAGGTTGCACAGAAGCTTGCCCCAGCCCACGATCGCCGGCGCCGCGGCGTCGGTGGGGTCCCATTTCAGGCTCAGCTTGCCGCCCTCGAAGATGCCGTCCAAAAGCTCGCGCACGTCGGCGATCGGCTGGGCGATCTGCGTGCCGGCCTGGCCGAAGGCCACGCGGTAGAATTGCAGCCGCCGCGCCGCCTGCCTGCCCGAGCTCGCGATCAGGGCCATGGCCTCGGCGCTGTCGCCGCCGAACTCCTCCATCAGCTCGATGCCGTTGTTGACCGCGCCCACCGGGCTCACCAGGTCGTGGCACAGCCGCGAGCACAGCAGCTCCGCCAGTTTCAGCTCGTCCATGCGGGGTTCCCCCGGGGGTTTCCGTCGGCGTTCGTTCCCGTTGGCGCCTCTCCTGGGCGCGGTCCCGATTAGCCATCCCCGCGCTATAGTGTCAACCGCGCCGGCCCCGGAAGGCCGCGCCGGAACGTTAACGCCATGACCGACCGCCTGACGCCCGGAACCTGGGTCCGCCACCCCGGCCGGCCCGATTGGGGCCTGGGCCAGGTGCAATCCGCCGTCGGCCCCAGGGTGACGGTCAACTTCGAGCATGCCGGCAAGCTTCTGATCAACGCCGCCGTCGTGACCCTGGTCGAGGTGGAGCCGCCCCGGAATGACCCTGGGAATGACTAGCCGCGCAGGCCGCATGGCCCCCTGGATTTTGGCCGCGCTGCTGCTGGCGCGAACGGCCGTCGCCGCCGATCCTCCGTCGGTGCCCGACCAGGCCTTGCTGCTGGCGGCGCAAGCAGGCCGAGCGGACCTGGCGGCCTATGCACTCGACCGGGGCGCGCGGGTGGACGCCGCCGATCCTGCGGGCAACACCGCGCTGATCCTGGCCGCCGGCAACCCAAGGGGCGGCGACGTGGTGGCCGAACTGCTGGTGCGCGGCGCCGACCCTAAACGCGCGGCCCAGGACGGCTTCACCGCGCTGATGGCGGCGGCGGAAAAGGGCAACGGCCCGGCGGTGCAGTTGCTGCTGGACGCGCCCGGCGACGGGCGCGCGCTTGTGCGCGCGCAGGCGCGGGACGGGCGCACGTCGCTGCACTTGGCGTCCGTCAACGGCTGGATCGGCATCGCCGACCTGTTGATCGCCTCGGGCGCGGAGCTCGAGGCGCGCGACGCCGGAGGCGGCAGCGCGCTCTACCGCGCGGCCGAGGCGGACGTGCCCGGGCTGGTGGCGCTGCTGCTCGCACGCGGCGCGAACCCGGACGCGCTCAACCCCGGGGACGGCAACACGGCGGTGATGATGGCGTCGAACCGCGGCGCGATCGAGGCGGTGCGGATGCTGATCGCCGCGGGCGCCGACGTGAACCGGCGCGCCAAGGACGGCTGGACCGCGCTCGAGGCCGCCGAGATGATCGGCGACGACGCGATCATGGACCTACTGAAGCAGGCCGGGGCGAAGGAATAGGCGTCGCGACCGTAAACTTGTGTCCACCCTCCCCCCAGCTCCCTCCCGCCGCGCGCGATCGTCCATGCGATCGCGCGATGGGAGGGGGAAAAAGGGAGAGCGGCCGGCGTTTCAGCCTAGAACGTCGCGCAGGCGATGCGCGCGCCGCCGCCGCCCAGCGCCGCCGGCTGGTCGGCGTAGTTGTCGCCGCCAGCGTGGATGATCAGCGCCTTGCCCTTGATGTCAGCGATCTTCAGGCGCGGCGCCACCACGCTGCCGCCGGTGGTGCCGTCGGCCGCGACCACCAGGACCGGCAGGTCGCCCTTGTGGCCCTGGCCGTCGGGGCCGAGATGCTTGGCCGTCTTGTCGGGATCGTAATGCCCGCCGGCCGAAAGCCCCGGCACCATCTTGCCGTCCGGGCCCGCCTTGGGCGCGCAGCTCTTGGCCTCGTGGATGTGGAAGCCGTGCGGGCCGGGCGGCAGTTTGTGCAGCCGCGGGCTGACGATCAGCCCCTTGGGCCCGTCCTTGAAGTAGATCTTGCCGATCTCCTCGCCCACGCCCTTGTCGTCGATCTTGTGCACCCAGGCCGACATTTCGGCCGGCTTGGCCATCTGGGCGGCGGCCGGCATGGCGAAAGCGACCGCCAGGCCCGCGCCCGCCGCGAACAGAGTCTTCATTCCCTGGTTCCTCCCCGTTGTATCCGGGTCCGGCGATCGGACCGGCGGCGCCGAGGCGCCTGTTAACGCGAATCATGGCATCGCCCCGCTACCCGCACAAGCGGGAACGCCCGCCGCGGCGAAGCCGCGCCCCGGGCGAAAAACCGAGCAGGAACAACGGCTTTGCGCTACGATCGGGGAGGGAAATACACGCGAAACCCAACGGCCCGCCCATGAGCCCAGCCACGCGCAAACGCAATGTCAGGACCGAAGCGGCCGTCGCGCCGGGCACGGCGCCGGGCGCGCGGCTGATGATCCGCATGGCGTTCGGCCAGCACGACGCGCTGGGGCCGGGCAAGGCGCGGCTGTTGGAGCTGGTGGACCGGCACGGCTCGATCAGCGCCGCGGCCCGCGCGATGGGAATCTCGTATCGCCGCGCTTGGCTGCTGATCGAGGGCGTGCGCCGGACCTTCCGCGAGAAGGTGCTGGCCGCGCGCCACGGCGGCGCGCGTGGCGGCGGCGCGGGCCTGACCCCGTTCGGGCGCGGGCTGGTCGAGCGCTACCGCGCGATCGAGCGCGCGGCGCGCGCGGCGGTGGAGGCCGACCTGCGCGCGATGGAGCGCGACGTGGCCCCGCGTCTCGCGCCCGGCCGGCGCCATCCGCGACCGTCGGAGGATTGACGCGCCGCCCCGCCCCCGCCGATTCGCCGGACCGGGTTGACCTGGGCCGCGTCCCCCGCGATCATCGGCGCATGAGCCGACGCGCGCGCATCGCCCTCGCGAGCGTCCTGGCGGCCGCGCTGGCCGGCGGGACCGCGGCGGCGCAGGACCCGAAGCCCGGCGCCGGCGATGCGAAGCGCGGCGAGGAGTTGTTCAGGAAATGCGTCGCCTGCCACACGCTGGAAGAGGGCGGGCGCAACAAGGCGGGCCCAAGGCTGCACGGTCTGTTCGGGCGCAAGGCCGGCGGCGTGGGCGACTTCAAGTACTCGCCGGCGCTGCGCGACAGCGACTTGGTGTGGACGCCGGAGACGGTCGACGCGCTGTTCGCCAAGGGGCCCGACGTGCTGACCCCGGGCAGCAAGATGCCGCTGCAGACCATGACAAACGCCAAGGACCGCGCCGATCTGATCGCCTATCTGATGCGCGCCACGGCGAAATAGCCGGGCGAAACATTGCTGGGAGGGACATAGCCATGAAATCGGTCATCACCGGAATTGTCGCCGCGGTCGCCGTCGCGGTGGCGGCGTGGCTGGCGCTGGCGCCGGTCGGCCAGAGCACGGCTGCGCGCTACCCCACCGAGAACGTCAGGCTGAAGGACGGCTTCAGGGCCCTTGGGCGGGCAGGCCGGTATCGAGGTCCCACAGGCGCACCACCTCGTCGCCGCCGGCCGAAAGCCCGAGCCTGGCGTCGGGGCTGAAGGCGACCGACCAGATCGCCTTGGTGTGGCCGTTCATGGCGCGGATTTCTTTCCCCGAGCCCAGGTCCCAGTAGCGCAGCTTGAGGTCGCGCCCGCCCGAGAGCGCGCGCCGGCCGTCGGGCGAGAACGCCACGGCGATCACGAACCCCTCGTGGCCCAAGAGCGCCCTCGCCTCACGCGCGCCGTCGAGGTCCCACAGCCGCACGGTCTCGTCCACGCCCGCCGACAGAAGCTGCTTGCCGTCGGGCGACACCGCCAGGCCGTTGACGGCGAAATTGTGGCCGGTCAGCACCGCCGCCTCGCCGCCCGTGGCCGCGTCCCAGACGCGGATGGTGGCGTCGTAGCCGGCCGAGACCAGGCGCTTGCCGTCGGGCGTGAAGGCCACGGCATTGACGTTGCCGGCATGGCCGTCGAGCGTGCGCAGCAACGCCCCGCGGTCGAGGTCCCACAGGCGCACGGTGCGGTCCCAGCCGGCGGAAGCCGCGATCCTGCCGTCGGGCGACACAGCGACCGCGGCGACGTTGGCGGTATGCCCCTTGAGCTGGTTCAGCATGGCGCCGGTCTCGAGGTCCCACAGGATCAGCGTCTTGTCGTCGCTGCCGGAGAGCGCGCGCCTGGCCCCGGGCAGGAACCGCGCCGCGTTGGCCGAGGCGAAATGCTCGTTCAGCTCCCTCAGCTGGCGCCGGGCGCGCAGATCCCACAGCCGCACGGTGTAGTCGAAGCTGGCGGTGAGCACCCGCGCCCCGTCGGGCGAGACGGCGATCGACTTGACGATGCCGGCATGGCCCGCGAGGTCGGCGCGCGCCGGCAAAAGCGGCGCCAGAACCAAAGGCAGGGCGATCAGGGCGGAACGGATGCGGGACCGGAGCGGGGTCAACGCGCCCTCATGCTTCGACGCGCTCATCCTTCGAGACGCCCGCCGCCTCGTCCTTCGAGACAGTCGCTGCGGCTCCCTCCTCAGGATGAGGAAAATGGATGCCAGCCCACTCCTGGGCTCCCCGAGCCTGCCGAAGGGCGCTGGATGAGGCCGCGAAGAGCCGCAAGGCAACGCGGCGTCAGCGCCAGGGACGGCCGGTGTCGGGAACGCCCCAGTTGTTGCGGTTGGTGAGGGTGGCCTCGTGGCCCGACAGCTCGTAGCCCGACTTGGTGTGGCGGAATGCCGAGATCGGGTTGCCGGTGTCCGGGTCGATCGCCAGGGTGGACACCTCGAACGCGCTGTTGGAATTGCCGGGCGCGCCCATGACCCTGACGATGAACACCTTACGGCCGTCGAACTCGCCGGGCTCGATCCGCAGCACCTTGACCGCGAATTGCTGGGTCAACTTCTTCGAGATGTCCTCGGGCAACATCGCCGCGGCGGCGTCGCCGGCGCCGAGCGCCAGCACCGCCAGCGCACCGCCCCAAAGCACGTGCTTCATTGGTCAACTCCCCGCTTGCGTCAGTCGTCGTGGCCGCCGGCCTTGGCCCCGCCCTTGAGCTCCGCCATCCACAAGCTGTGATGCTCGCGCGCCCAGTTCTCGTCCACCTGGCCGGTGCCCATGGCGTCGAACGCGCCCTCCATGCCGATCGAGCCGATATAGATGTGGCCGACGACGATGGCGATCAGCACCAGCGCCGCCACGGCGTGCCAGACGACGAAGTTCTGCATGTCGTAGACGGTCATGCCGAAATCGAACGGCATCAGCAGGTAGAAGCCGGTCACGCTCAGGATGCCGCCGCCGATCACCACCGACCAGACGATCAGCTGCTGTCCGGCGTTGAACTTGCGCGCGGGCGGATGCACGCCCTTGGTGA
>JBQTIS010000054.1:0-5514 GCA_052387895.1 Rhodospirillales bacterium
CGAAAGCCTGCCTGACGGCTACAAGACCATGGTCGGCGAACGCGGCCTGAAGCTGTCGGGCGGCGAGAAGCAGCGCGTGGCGATCGCGCGCACGATCCTGAAGGGCCCGCGCATCCTGTTGTTCGACGAGGCGACCTCGGCGCTCGACTCCGCCACGGAAAAGGAAATCCAGGCGAACCTGAAGGAAGTCTCGGCCGACCGCACGGCGCTGGTGATCGCGCATAGGCTCTCGACCGTGGTGGACTGCGACGAGATCCTGGTGCTGGAGGACGGCGCGGTGGCCGAGCGCGGCCGGCACCACGAGCTGCTGGCCAGGGGCGGCAAATACGCCGGGATGTGGAAGAAGCAGCAGGAAGCCGCCCGGAAAGGCGAGCTGGCGCGCGGGGAAAAGGCCGACGCGGCGGAGTGACCGGTGCAATTCGACGTTCGATCGCCGTGGCCGGGACAAGCCCGCCTCCGCCCCGGGTCACAGCCCGGGGGTTGGGCGGGCGGCCCGGCCATGACGGTTTTCCATTGAAGGAGCAGATGACCGACTCCGTATCTGTACAGGCGCTGCTTTCGGGCGACCGCCGCGCGCTGGCGCGCGCCATCACCCTGGTGGAATCGACCCGGGACCGGGACCGCGCCAAGGCGGACGCGTTGCTGGCGGCGATCCTGCCGCCGACCGGCCAATCGCCAAAGGGCCGATCGCAAAAGCACGGGTCGGTGCGCGTCGGCATTTCCGGCGCGCCGGGCGTCGGCAAATCCATCTTCATCGAGGCACTCGGCCTGCACGCGATCGCCAAGGGGCATCGCGTGGCGGTATTGGCGGTCGATCCGTCCTCGCGCCGGGGCGGCGGGTCGATCCTCGGCGACAAGACGCGCATGCCGGGCCTCGCGCAGCACCCCCGCGCGTTCATCAGGCCCTCGCCCTCGGGCGGCACGCTCGGCGGCGTGGCGCGGCGCACCGCCGAGGCGAGCCTGGTTTGCGAGGCCGCGGGTTTCGACGTGGTGCTGGTCGAGACCGTGGGGGTGGGCCAGTCCGAAACCGCGGTCGCCGACATGACCGACCTGTTCCTTCTGCTGCTGCAGCCGGGCGCCGGCGACGAGTTGCAGGGCATCAAGCGCGGCGTGATGGAGCTGGCCGACATCGCCGCGGTCAACAAGGCCGACGGCGCGACCCTGGAGGCGGCCGGCCGCGCCGCCGCCGACTACGCCAACGCCATGCGCCTGTTGCGCGCGCCCTCGGCGTGGTGGCGGCCGCGCGTGCTGACCTGCTCGGGCCTTACCGGCGCGGGCATCCCCGAGGCGTGGCGGGCGATCGAGGAGTTCAGGCATGCGGGCGAGGCGCGGAGCGGCGTCGCCCCATTCGGAATCAAAAGGCGGCGCGC
The DNA here is from genome assembly GCA_052387895.1 of Rhodospirillales bacterium. Classification (GTDB taxonomy): domain Bacteria; phylum Pseudomonadota; class Alphaproteobacteria; order JAEULC01; family JAEULC01; genus JAEULC01. Next base: position 1,371 of record JBQTIS010000054.1, read on the forward strand.
GGCGCAGGCCAAGCATCGGCTGTGGGCCGAGATCGCCGACGGGCTGATGGCGGCGCTGAAATCGGACCGCGCGGCCGCGCGGCTGATCCCCCGGCTCGAGGCGCGGCTCGACCGCGGCGAGATCGCGCCCGGCGCGGCGGCGCGCGCGTTGATCGAGGCGTTCCTTGCCCGGAACAAGTAGTAGGGAACCACAGAGGCACAGAGGCGCTGAGAAGAACCGAAGAATGCGCGACCAAGGGTCGCGCGGGAAACCATCGCCGTGTCTCTGTGTCTCTGTGGTTGATCCATATCATTCCCCGGCTTGACGGCGGTAGGCGATTGCCCTAAAAGCCCGCGTCCGCGCGCGAGCCCCCGGGCCCCGCGAAACCCGAGAGAAAACAAGGAATTGCGCCATGGCCCGTCGCTGTTTCGTGTCCGGCAAGTCGCCGATGAGCGGCAACAACGTCAGCCACTCCAAGCGCCGCACGCGAAGGCGCTTCCTGCCCAACCTGCAGCATTCCAGCCTGGTGAGCGACGCCCTCGGCGTGCCGGTGCGCCTGCGCCTGACGCCGCGCGCGATCCGCACGGTAGAGAACAACGGCGGGCTCGACGCCTGGCTGATGAAGACGCCCAACCGCGCGCTGTCGGCCGAGGCCAAGAAGCTCAAGCGCCGCATCGCCGGCGCCGCCAAGCACCGCGCCGCCGCCGCGAGCGCCTGAGCGCACGTTCACAGCGGCATGGCCCGACTTGATCGGGCCATCCACGCCGAAATTCATATTACGGGACTGAAGCATGGATGGCCGGGCCAACCCCCGGATCAAGTCCGGGGGCGGCCATGACGGTTGCGGGGACGGCGCGATCGTTCGTTCTCTCGGCGCCTCTGTGTCTCTGTGGTTGTCCTACCCCGCCTTGCGCTTGGGCGCGGTCTTGGCCGCGGTCTTGGCCGCGGCCGTGCGGCGGACCGGGACCGGCTCGACGTCCTTGGGCTCCTCGTCGAACAGCTCGGCCAGCTTGTCCATCATCGCGCCGCCCAGCTGCTCGGCGTCGACGATGGTCACCGCCCGGCGGTAATAGCGCGTGACGTCGTGGCCGATGCCGATGGCGATCAGCTCCACCGGCGAGCGCTGCTCGATGAAGTGGATCACGTCGCGCAGGTGGCGTTCCAGGTAGTTGCCGGGATTGACCGACAGCGTCGAGTCGTCGACCGGCGCGCCGTCCGAGATCACCATCAGGATGCGCCGTTCCTCGGTGCGCGCCAGCAGCCGGTCGTGCGCCCATAGCAGCGCCTCGCCGTCGATGTTCTCCTTGAGGATGCCCTCGCGCAGCATCAGGCCGAGCGACTTGCGCGACCGGCGCCAGGGCGAATCGGCCGATTTGTAGACGATGTGGCGCAGATCGTTGAGCAGCCCGGGATTGGGCGGCTTGCCCGCGGCGATCCATTTCTCGCGGCTCTGCCCGCCCTTCCACATGCGCGTGGTGAAGCCCAGGATCTCGACCTTGACCCCGCAGCGCTCCAAGGTGCGCGCCAGGATGTCGGCCGACATGGCGGCGATGGTGATCGGCCTCCCGCGCATCGAGCCGGAATTGTCGATCAAGAGCGTCACCACCGTGTCGCGGAACTCGGTGTCGCGCTCGCGCTTGAACGACAGGGGAGTGGCGGGGTTGACCACCACGCGCGACAGCCGCGCGGTGTCGAGCAGGCCCTCTTCCAGGTTGAACTCCCAGGCCCGGTTCTGCTTGGCCAACAGGCGGCGCTGGAGCCGGTTGGCGAGCCGCGCCACCACGGCCTGGAGGTGCGAAAGCTGCTGGTCGAGCATCTGGCGCAGCCGGTCCAGCTCCTCCGGGTCGCACAGCTGGGCCGCCTGCACGATCTCGTCGTAGTGCAGGGTATAGGCGCGGTACTGCGTGTCGGGATCGTTGCGCCCGCGCACGTCCGGCCGCTGGCGGTTGCCGGGCGTGGCGGTGTCGCTGTCGCCGCCGCCCGGCATCATCTCGTCGTCGCTGGCGTCCACCTCCTGCTCGGCGCCGTCTTCCGAGGCGTCGCCCGAGGGATCGCCCTCGGCCAGCTGGTAGGCGCCGGCCTCGGTCTCCTCGCCGCCGCGCGTCTGGTTGTCGCTGTCGGCCTGGTCCTGGTCCTGGCCGGCCTGGTCCTGATCGGGATCGCCCTCGCTCGCGGTCTCCTCGGCGCTTTCCAGCTCGAGGTCCTCGATCAGCTTGCGCGCGACCTTGGAATAGGTCTCCTGGTCGTCGACGCTGCGCGCCAGCGCCGCCAGGTCCTCGGCCACCTTTTCCGCCAGCACCGCCTTCCACAGCTCGACCACCTTGCGCGCCGAGGGCGGCGGCAGGTCGCCGGTCAGCTTCTCGCGCGCCATCAGCCGCACCACCTCGGCCAGCGTGGACTCGTCGCGCTCGGCCACGCGCTCGTAGCCCTGGCGGTGGTAGCGCTCCTCCAGCGCCGCGGCCAGGTTGCCGGCCACGCCCGGCATGCGCTTGCTGCCCAGGGCCTCCACGCGCGCCTGCTCGACCCCGTCGTAGACCGCGCGCGCCACCTCGCCCGCGGGCATGCGGCGCGCGTGCTTCCTGTTGTCGGTGTGGCGGAGCTTGAGGGCGATGGCGTCGGCCTCGCCGCGCACATGCGCGCGCTCGCCGTCCGCCAGCTCGCGCGAGGGCAGCGGCAGGCGCACCTGGCTGCCCGCCAGCAGCGCCTGGTCGGCGGCGTAGGCGACCTCGAGGTCCGCGCGCCTGGCGATGGCGCGCAGCGCCGCCGCGTTGGCGCGCTTGAAGATCTCGAGCGGCGTGTCGGCCGCGGCCATCGGCGCGTCCTAGTGCTGAACCAGCTTGGCCTTGGTATTGGCCGGGGTCAGCTCCTTGCCGAAGCAGCGCTGATAGTACTCGGCCACCGTGGCGCGCTCGGTCTCGTCGCACTTGTTGAGGAACGTGACGCGGAACGCGAAGCCGATGTCGCCGAAGATGCGCGCGTTCTCGGCCCAGGTCATCACCGTCCTGGGCGACATGACGGTCGAGATGTCGCCGGCGATGAAGCCCGCGCGCGTCAGGTCGGCCAGCTGCACCATCGCCGCCACCAGGGGGCGGCCCTTGTCGCTGTCGTAGTGCGGCACCTTGCTCAGCACGATGCGCATCTCGGCGTCGTGCGGCAGGTAGTTCAGCACGGTGACGATGTTCCAGCGGTCCATCTGGCCCTGGTTGATCTGCTGCGTGCCGTGATACAGGCCCGACGTGTCGCCCAGGCCCACGGTGTTGGCGGTGGCGAACAGCCGGAAGGCGGGGTGCGGGCGGATCACGCGGTTCTGGTCCAGGAGCGTCAGCTTGCCCTCGACCTCGAGCACGCGCTGGATCACGAACATCACGTCGGGGCGGCCGGCGTCATATTCGTCGAACACCAGGGCGGTGGGGTGCTGCAAGGCCCAGGGCAGGATGCCCTCGCGGAACTCGGTCACCTGCTTGCCGTCGCGCAGCACGATCGCGTCCTTGCCCACCAGGTCGATGCGGCTGATATGGCTGTCCAGGTTGACGCGCAGGCACGGCCAGTTGAGCCGGGCGGAGACCTGCTCGATATGCGTGGACTTTCCGGTGCCGTGATAGCCCTGGATGATCAGGCGGCGGTTGTAGGCGAAGGCCGCCAGGATCGCCAGCGTGGTGTCGTGGTCGAAGCAATAGGCCTCGTCCAGCGTCGGCACGTGCTCGCGCGGCTGGCTGAAAGCCGGCACCTGCATGTCGCAGTCCAGCCCGAAGGTCTGGCGGACCGAAATGGTGATGTCCGGCAAGTCGGCGGGGCCGGCAACCGCGGCGGAGGCGGGCATGGGTCTCAAGTTCCGTTTATTGCGATGCGACAGGGTTTTACGGCAGTCCCGGGGGGCAAGTCACGCCCCTTTTCCGCATATCAGGCAAGGCCTTGGAGCAGCAGGGTTAGAGCGGTTTCCGGCCAACTGGAACCGTCTGCGCCGGAGGGATTTTGCGCCGCGGGCAGGAAAAGGGCGCAGGCCGTAGCCGGCGCTACGGACAAGCCCTTTGACGAACCCCCGGCGCAAAAGCCCCCGGCCCAGGCGGGTCGCGCCGCGGCGGGCGCCATGCCGGGCGTTGATCCGCCCGGCAAACCTAAAGGGCGACGCGCCGCTCCAGTTCGCGGCGCGCTGGTCGTTGGGGC
>JBQTIS010000055.1:0-6779 GCA_052387895.1 Rhodospirillales bacterium
GGCGGCCCTGGTTGGGGTCGTCGTTCCGCCCGCCGCCATCGCGAGGGCGCACGGGGGGGGCGCCGACGGCAGCCAGCTGCTGGCTGCGACCGTCGCCGGATACGAAATCGCGCTTAGGATTGGAAGGGACCATGCAGAGGATTCCAGCGCGCGCGGATTTCGCTCGACTCCGCTCTACGGCGTGTTCGGCGCTGCCGCCGCAACCGGATGTCTGCTCAAGCTTGATGAGTCGAGAATGACGAATGCGTTGTCTCTCGCCTCCAACATGGCCTGTGGATTGCGCGAATACTCGGAAGCGGGCAGCGAGGACTTTCCGTTTCAGGCCGGAATCGCCGCCAGCAACGGAATTCTTGCCGCACGGATGGCGCAAGCGGGCGCCGCGTCGGCGGCGAGCGTACTGGAGGGAAAAGCGGGGTTTTTCCGGGCGTATGGCGAATCTGGCCGCCGGTATGAAAGGCGCCTAGCCGACGGATTGGGCGCGCGTTTCGAGATCGAGGCCGTCACCTACAAGCCTTACTCGATCTGCCAGTTTCATCGCGGCATCGTGCGCGGCAGCGCCGCCTTGCGCCAGCGCGCCAGCGGGCGCGAGCTTGCGTCGCTCACCGTGCGGATGCACCCATTCGAAGCCGATTTCTACGGCGTTCGTTTCGCTGGCCCGTTCAGGACCTTCCCGCAATCCTTCATGAGCGCGCCCTTCTGCGCGGCCCTCGGGTGGAGCCGTGGCGCCGCAACCTAATGCCGGCTTGACCGATTTCGGCGCGGCCGACGTCCTTGATTTGGTGCGCCGCGTCGAGGTCATCGCCGACAAGCGCCGCGCGCGCTATGCGCCACATCTTGAGTTGCGTCTGGCCGACGGCACGCGCCTTGAATGGGAAGAGCGCGAAAGGGCCGACGCCTACCTGCTGACCTGGGCGACGGCGTGCGACATGACGAATGAGCTCGTGTCGGAGGCGGGCATCCCGGCAACCCATGCGGAACGGATGATTGCCTCAGTTTCCGAGCTCGATCGCGCCGCGCGGGTCGAGGACACGATCGGCGCAATGCGCGAGGCCTGCCGCGCCAGCTATGCTGCCAGCGGGCAACGCTGAATCATCGAATGCAACGCAGCTGAAAGCGCCGACACAATCGGTCTCGCCGGCAGCATTTTCAGCGACAACGCAAGGTCGACCGGCAATCGATCTGGCCCAGCTTGAACTGCGTGACCCGCCCGTTTCGTATTCCGACCTTAAAGAAGGCCCTAAGAGGGTCGATTTGACGATTAGGACGGTCGTAGTGGCGTCTCGCGTTACGCGCTGCGGCAACACGGTCGCTGAAACGTCGACGTCGCCAGATTGTTGGTCCAGCGGCGTTTTCGATTCCGGGAACCCGCTGCGCCACAAACCAGTCATCCGTTCTCGGGCGTCCGGGGAGCGATAACGACCGCCTGTTAGGGCAACACGTGACGGCCGGGCGTTGCCCGGCTCAGCGTCGCCCGGCACACCGCGCGATAGGCGCGGCGGGCGACGCGGTATCGCCGTTGGCGAACCCATCACAGCCCTACTTGCTGGTTTCGGCCGGCCAGGGAGAGACCGCCAACAGTCGTCCGCAACACCCGTGAACCGCACCCGTCGTCGGGGCCGGAGTGGCTTTGGCGAAGGAGGCGAGCGCCGGGGGCGTAGACGAGATCGACGGCCCCGTAAGGCTCACCCTTGACCGGGCATCCCTGCCCGCTGCATGGTAGAGGGTCCGATTGGGAACGCGAGCAATAACCGATAGCACCCAACCGTAATCGCACCGACGGAGGAACTTATGGGCCACCATCGAATGCATCGATTCGGCGCCGACGTCGCAGCCGCGGTGTTCGTGGCTGCTCTTGCCGTCACTTGGGGAGTCCCTCAATCCACTCACGCCCAAGACAAGCCGCAGAAGGTCGTGCTGCGCTTCGCCGCCGACTTCCCGCCGCCCCCGCACCCGGCGGGTCTCGCGATGAAGTACTTCGGCGAGCGCCTGGCGGAGGCCATCCCCGGCAGCGAGGCGCGCCTCTACTATGCCGGCGCGCTTTACACCATTCCCGAGGCCTTCGAGGCGATGCGCCAGGGCAACCTGGAGATGACCTGGATGCAGATCGGCAAGGCAGCGCCGGTCGATGCGTGGATGATGACGGTGGTCGGGCCGGGTGTGCTGACCACGGTCGGCGCGGTCGATGCGCTCGAGCAGACGAAGACTTTCCAGATGCTGGTCGACCGGCTGGCGCAGAGGCAGCTCATCAAGGTATTCGGCGTCGGGCACATGAGCTTCGGCATGGGCGTCGGCGGCAAGAAGCGCTACGTGAAGCCCGCCGACTTCACCGGCAAAAAGGTGCGCAGCATGGGACCGGTTGAAAACGCCGCGCTCGAGTCGTGGAAGGCGAACCCGGTGGTGATGGGGTTCGGCGAAGTGCCGAACGCCATGGAGTCGGGCGTCATCGACGGGCTGATGACCAGCCTCGGCGGCTGGAACAGCATGCGCGAGCAGGCTCCGTATTACACGATGGGCGGCGCCGGCACCTTCGTCGGCGACTATTACATGATCAGCGCCAGCCGCCGCTGGTTAGACAAGCTCAGCCCGGCGACCCAGGCCGCGCTGCAGCAGGTCATCGCCGAGACCATCAAGGTGCAAAAAGAGTTCAACTGGTGCTTCGACAAGATGGCCTACGACAAGTACGGCACCAAGGACCCGTCCAAGCCGGGCATCTACTGGCTGAGCCCGCAGGAGGTCTCCGCCATGGTAGGCGCGATGGGCGACGCGGCGACCCGCTACGTGAAGAGCAAGACGCCGGCGGAGGCAACCCCCTGGGTCGACACGTTCGTCAAGGAAGGCCGCGAACTGTCGCAGAAGCACCCGTCCGGCTCGTCCTGGATCGAGAAGGTCGACTGCTCGAAGCACGCGGCTGCGATCGTGATCAAGTAGCGCGCCCGCGCGCCGGGAGGGAGCTTGGAAAAGGCGTACGCGATCTGGTGCGCGTTCCAGGACCGATTCCTGGGGCGCGCCGCCGCGCTGCTGCTGCTCGGCAGCACGCTGCTCGCGCTGCTCGAGATCTTCCGCCGCTACATACTCGGCTTTTCCTTCGAATGGCAGGCGGACGCCGTCACCTTCTTCATCCTGAGCGGCGTCTATCTCTACTTCGGCATCTCGCAACGCCACGACGAGCACCTCAACGTGGCGATGCTGCCCGAGGTGTTGGCGGCGATCGGGCCCAGCGCGCGCCGCGCGGCCGAGGCCATCAAGGTCGTCGCCCACGTCTTCTCGTTCGGTTTCATCCTCGCCGTGGTGTGGTGGGGCATTCCGGAGGTGCTGGAAAGCCGGCACTATGGCAGCCGTACCGAGAGCCTCGCGTTTCCCATGTGGCCGTTCCTGTTGATGCTGCTCGTCGGCTTCGCCTTCATGGCGGTATCGCTGTTTTTCCAGATCTACCGCTGCATCCAGAAGCTGCGCGGCCGCAACGTTCTCGAGGAGCCGTCGGCGCCAAAAGAGGCGGCGCTGCACTGATGCGCTGATCCGCAAGGGGGGAGCCGGTGTACATCACGGGGATCGTAACCCTGGCGCTGCTCGTGCTGAGCGTGCCGATCGGCATCGCGCTCAGCGCCGGGGCCGCGGCGTACATCCTGGTCGATCCGTTGCTCGGTCCCGAGGTCGTCTTCCGCGCCTTCTTCAATTTCATCAGCCGCTACTCGCTGATGGCGATCCCGCTCTTTATCTTCGCGGGGTTCCTGATGGAGCGCACCGGCCTCGTCGGCCAGCTCTTCCGCTTCGCCGACTCGCTGGTGGGCTGGATGCCGGGCGGCTTCGGCGTCGCCACCGTGCTCGCCTGCGTGCTGTTCGGCGCGATCTCGGGTTCGAGCGTCGCGATGGCGGCGGCGATGAGCGTCATCGCCATCCCCGAGATGAGGAAGCGCGGCTACCCGGACTGGTTCTCGGGAGGTCTGGTCGCCACGGCCGGCGGCATCGCGATGCTGATTCCGCCGAGCATCATCCTGCTCATCTACGGCATCGTGACCGAGACGTCGGTGGCGCGCCTGTTCTTTGCCGGCGTCATCCCGGGGCTGATGCTCGCCCTCGGCAACGCCATCACCGTCATCCTCATCGCCTGGTACCTGAAGCTGCCGCGGAGCAAATTCGAAGCGCGCCGCATCTTGCCCGAAGCCATGGGGGCGCTGCCGGCGCTCGGCATGCCGGTCGTCATCCTCGGCGGGCTCTACGGCGGGCTGTTCACGCCCACGGAAGCCGCGGCTGCCGCCTGCGGCTACGCGCTGGCGTACGGGCTCATCACCGGCCGGGGCGAATTCGTCAAGCAGCTCCTGCCCGTCGCCGCCCGGTCGTTGAACCTGACGGCCGTGATCCTGTTCCTGGTCGGCAGCGTCGGCGTGTTCCAGTTCCTGGCGGCCAACCTGTACTGGCCGCAGAAGATCACCGAGGCCATCGTCGGTTGGGGGCTGACGCCGCTCGGCTTCATCTTCGCGTTCATGGGGATCTTGCTGATACTCGGATGTTTGGTGGATGGCGTCGCGATGGTGCTGCTGACGGTGCCGGTGGTGTTCCCGGTCGCCATGGCGCTCAAGATCGACCCGATCCATCTCGGCGTCATGATCACGCTCAACGTCGAGACCGGCGTGGTCACGCCCCCGGTCGGCTTGAATCTCTTTGCGGTGAGCGGTACCGCGAAAATCCCCTTGATCCAGATCCTGAAGGGCACCATACCGTTCTTCCTCGGCGATCTCAGCGTGCTGCTCCTGGTGATCTTCTTTCCGGGGCTCGCGACTTGGCTGCCGAATCTGCTCATCACCGACGTCTTCAAGTGATCGCGGGAGCGGCCGCCTCCGGCGCGGACGGCTGCATCTTGGCGAGGCGCGCTCTGGCGGCGCTGCTGAAATGCCCGCTGCGACGCCTCGTCCTTCGACACGCGGGCCTTCGGCCTGCTGCGTGGCATGGAGACCTTCGCGCGGACGGCCCGATACTGGGCGCGCGGCACCGCGCGCCCGCGTGACTTCGCGTCGCTGCGGGCTTGGTCGGTGAAGGAGCCGGTGAAGTTCTGGACCTCGCTGTGGGACTTTTGCGGCGTGATCGCCGAGACGCGCGGCTTGTTCGGGAGCAACGATTGTGGACATACAAACGCCGCCAACCCGTTGGGATGGCGGCGTTTATTTGGTTGCGGGGACCCGCAACCTCGGACAGGTGATGCTTCGGCCGGTGAAGATTTGATGAGCGGCGGATTTTGGCTTTTGCCGAACCGGAGATAGCCTCCGAACCGACCGGACGCGGTCACCAATTCTGTGGATGCTGACATCCAACATGTGTAGCGGCTTCGAGATTATGGCCAAATAAGCTTACTACGTCAATTCGGGGACAGCACGTGGGAATAGTGCGTAATCTGTCAATCCGAGTGCCATGGCACGATCGTGCCTGGGACGGCCATGTTTGCGCAGATCCGTTGGGTAACAGCTCCTGTTTGGCCCTGAAACTCATCGCCGAAAACCGCAAGGATGAAATGACCTGCCCTGGGATTTCTGGTCCGGGCTGATGTTCCCTAAACTGGTGGAACAAGGAGAGCTGGACCATGACAAAGCGTTGTACGCGGTCGTGTCCCTGGACGTGGTGTAGGAGCGGCGATGGAGCGCTCGTAGTCGGCGGCTGCAGGCTGCCGGTCAGGCCGCGGCGAGCGCCGGCGGCGTGACGTTGGGATCATCGCTCAAGACGGCCATGGTTTCCAGCGATAGATAGCGCTTGGTCACCGTCCATTCGTCGTTCTGTTCGAGCTGGATCGCCCCGACAAGCCGCACGAGGGCGGCTTCGTTGGGGAAGATGCCGACCACGTTGGTGCGCCGTTTGATCTCGCCGTTGAGCCGTTCGAGCGGGTTGGTGGAGTGGAGCTTGGTGCGGTGGTCGGCGTGGAAGTCCATGTAAGCGAGCACGTCCTGCTCGGCGCCGGCCATCAGATCGGCGAGTTTCGGGAACCGGGCGCGCAGGCCCTCGGCGACCTGGCGCCATTGCCGGCGCGCCGCCGCGGCGGTCTCCTGGGTGAACGCCGTGCGGATCGCGGCGGCAACCATGGGGCGCTGCCTGGCGCCGGCATGGGCGAGCGCATTGCGCATGAAGTGAACCCGGCAGCGTTGCCAGGTCGCCTTGAGAACCTTGGCGACGGCGGCCTTGAGCCCCTCGTGGGCATCGGAGACGACCAGCTTCGCGCCCTTGAACCCGCGCCGCACGAGCCCGCGCAGGAACGCCGTCCAGAACGGCTCGGCCTCGGACGGGCCGGCCGCCAGGCCCAAGACCTCACGGCGTCCGTCCGTGTTCGCGGCCACGGCGACTATCACCGCCACCGAGATCACCCGCCCGGCCTCGCGCAGCTTCACGTAGGTGGCATCGATCCACAGATAGGGCCATTCGCCCTCGATCGGCCGCTCCAGGAACGTCCTGACCCGCTCGTCGATGTCCTCTCACAGCCGGCTGACCTGGCTCTTTGAGATCCCACTCATCCCCATGGCCTTGACCAGCTCGTCGACCGACCGGGTAGAGACGCCCTGGACCCTCGGGTCAAGCCCGAGGGCAGGCTCCGGCCTCCTGGATCACGGCCACCATCGCCTTCTCGGCCGCCCGCCGCGGCTCCAGGAAGCACGGGAAGTAGCTGCCCTTCCTGAGCTTCGGGATGCGCAGGTCGACCGTTCCGGCCCGCGTCTCCCAGGCCCGGTCCCGGTAGCCGTTGCGCTGGGTGATCCGCTCCGGGCTGCGCTCCCCGGGCCCGGCGCCGCACAAACCCTCGACTT
>JBQTIS010000056.1:0-12133 GCA_052387895.1 Rhodospirillales bacterium
ATGTCGAAGGCCAAATTCGCGCGGACCAAGCCGCACTGCAACGTAGGCACGATCGGGCACGTGGACCACGGCAAGACGTCGCTGACGGCGGCGATCACGAAGGTTTTGGCGGAGAGCGGGGGGGCGACCTACACGGCGTACGACCAGATCGACAAGGCGCCGGAGGAGAAGGCGCGCGGGATCACGATCTCGACCTCGCACGTGGAGTACGAGACCAAGAAGCGGCACTACGCGCACGTGGATTGCCCGGGGCACGCGGACTACATCAAGAACATGATCACCGGGGCGGCGCAGATGGACGGTGCGATCCTGGTGGTTTCGGCGGCGGACGGTCCGATGCCGCAGACGCGCGAGCACATTCTGCTGGCGCGCCAGGTGGGGGTGCCGGCGATGGTGGTGTACCTGAACAAGGTGGACATGGTGGACGACCCGGAGCTTCTGGACCTGGTGGAGCTGGAGGTGCGCGAGCTTCTGAGCTCGTACAAGTTCCCGGGCGACAAGATCCCGATCGTGCGGGGCTCGGCGCTGTGCGCGCTGGAGGACAAGAAGCCGGAGATCGGGCGGGATTCGGTGGTCAAGCTGCTGGAGGCGGTGGACGCCTACGTGCCGCAGCCCGACCGTCCGAAGGACAAGCCGTTCCTGATGCCGATCGAGGACGTGTTCTCGATCTCGGGCCGGGGCACGGTGGTGACGGGGCGGATCGAGCGGGGGGTGGTGAAGGTGGGGGACGAGGTCGAGATCGTGGGGCTTCGCGACACGCAGAAGACGGTGGTGACGGGGGTTGAGATGTTCCGCAAGCTGTTGGATTCGGGCGAGGCGGGAGACAACATCGGCGCGCTGCTGCGCGGGACCAAGCGCGAGGAGGTCGAGCGCGGGCAGGTTCTGGCGGCGCCGGGGTCGATCACGCCGCACAAGAAGTTCAAGTGCGAGGCCTACATCCTGACCAAGGAGGAGGGGGGCCGGCACACGCCGTTCTTCGCCAACTATCGGCCGCAGTTCTACTTCCGCACGACCGACGTGACCGGGGAGGTGGTGCTGCCCGCCGGGACCGAGATGGTGATGCCAGGGGACAACGTGGCGCTGGAGGTCTCGCTGATCACGCCGATCGCGATGGACGAGGGCCTGCGCTTCGCCATCCGCGAGGGCGGCAAGACCGTCGGCGCCGGCGTCGTCTCCAAAATCATCGAGTAGCCGGGTAGCGGAGCCGAGGCGGGCATAGGGGCATAGCTCAACTGGTAGAGCACCGGTCTCCAAAACCGGGGGTTGGGGGTTCGAGTCCCTCTGCCCCTGCCAATCCGGAAGCGGACCGGCCCGCCGGCTAAGAAGCGAAGTCAGGATCGATAACGACGCTCTTAAGCGTCAGGAATGGCGATGGAAAAGACGTCCCCCACCCAGTTCGCCCGCGAAGTGCGGCAGGAAGGCGCCAAGGTCACCTGGCCGACGCGCAAGGAGACCGCCGTGACCACGGGCATGGTGCTGGTGATGGTGTTGCTGGCGGCCGCGTTCTTCTTCCTGGCCGACCAGGCCTTGTCGTTCGCCGTCAAGCTCGTCATGGGCGCTGGAGCATGATGGACATGGCCGCGCAATGGTACGTCGTCCATGTCTATTCCGGCTTCGAGAAGAAGGTGGCGCAGTCGATCAAAGAACAGGCGGCGCTGAGCGGCATGGCCGAGCAGTTTCCCGAGGTGCTGGTGCCGACCGAAGAAGTGGTCGAGATGCGCCGGGGCAGCAAGGTCAGCTCCGAGCGCAAGTTCTTTCCCGGCTACGTGCTGTGCAAGATTGAGATGACCGACGACGCCTGGCACCTGGTAAAGAACACGCCGAAAGTGACCGGATTCCTGGGCGGCAAGGCGAAGCCCACGCCGATCACCGAATCCGAGGCGCAGCGCATCCTCAAACAGGTGCAGGAAGGCATCGAGCGGCCGAAGCCGTCGGTCACGTTCGAGGTCGGCGAGCAGGTGCGCGTCACCGACGGCCCGTTCACCTCGTTCACCGGCATGGTGGAGGAAGTGGACGAGGAAAAGGCCCGGCTCAAGGTGGCGGTGTCGATCTTCGGCCGCGCCACCCCCGTGGACCTGGAATATTCGCAGGTCGAGAAGGCCTGATAGGGAGCTTAGGCTTAAGCCAATGGCAAAAAAGATCGTCGGCTACATCAAGCTGGAAATCGCGGCGGGGCAGGCCAATCCCTCGCCGCCCGTCGGCCCGGCGCTGGGCCAGCGCGGCTTGAACATCATGGAGTTCTGCAAGGCGTTCAACGCCGCCACGCAGAAGATGGAGCCCGGCACGCCCACGCCGGTGGTGATCACGGCCTATGCCGACCGCAGCTTCACCTTCATCACAAAAACCCCGCCCGCCAGCTATTTCCTGAAAAAGGCGGCGGGAATCGAGTCCGGCTCGGGCACGCCGGGCCGCGAGTTCAAGGGCAAGGTGACCAAGGCGCAGGTGCGCGAGATCGCCGAGAAGAAAATGAAGGACCTCAACGCCAACGACATCGAGGCCGCCGCGCGCATGATCGCCGGCTCGGCCCGGTCGATGGGCATCGAGGTGGTGGAGTGATCGCCATGGCCGACAAGCTGAACAAGGGCAAGCGCCTGAACGACGCGTACAAGAACATCGACCGCGCCAAGTTCTATCCGGTCGAAGAAGCGGTGAAGATCATCAAGGCCGCGGCCAAGACCAAGTTCGACGAGACCGTCGAACTGGCGCTGAACCTGGGCATCGACCCGCGCCATTCCGACCAGCAGGTGCGCGGCGTGGTCACGCTGCCGCACGGCACCGGCAAGTCGGTGAAGGTGGCGGTGTTCGCCAGGGGCGACAAGGCCGAGGCGGCGAAGAAGGCCGGCGCCGACATCGTGGGCGCAGAGGACCTGGCGCAGCAGGTGGAGGCCGGCAAGATCGAGTTCGACCGCTGCATCGCCACGCCCGACATGATGGGCGTGGTGGGAAAGCTGGGCAAGGTTCTGGGCCCGCGCGGCCTGATGCCGAATCCCAAGCTGGGCACGGTCACGCCCAACGTGGCCGAGGCGGTGAAGAACGTGAAGGGCGGCCAGGTGGAGTTCCGCGCCGAGAAGGCGGGGCTGATCCACGCCGGCGTCGGCAAGACGAGCTTCAGCGAACAGGCGATCGCCGAGAACGTGAAGGCGTTCGTCGGCGCGATCGCGCGCGCGAAGCCGCAGGGCGCCAAGGGCTCTTTCATCAAGAAGGTTTCGCTCAGCTCCACCATGGGGCCGGGCGTGAAGTTGGAGATCAGCGGCCTGGCCGGCGGATCGGCCTGAACGCTGCGTTGAGGAAAGTCCCGCCGCTTCCCAAGGCCCCGACCGGGGCCGAAGGGGCGGCGGGCAGGACGGCCTTGAAAACCGTCCGACCTGTCCAAGACTGCGGGTGCGCGAAGCCGGTTCCGCCCGGCGCTTAAACGATCCCTCGGCCCGCAAGAGACAGGGAAGATCGGGTTCTTCGGCCCCTTGACCGGGGTCGGCGGGCTTGAGCTTCCGGGACAGGGGAACCGGACTTGGATCGGCGCTAAGCCGGTCCGGGTCCATGTGCAACCGGTCCCGTTAACCGGCCGCGGCGGAACGTGGACGGCAGGCGGTACCTTTCGGAGACGATCCGTGGACCGATCGCAAAAACAGAAGGTGGTCGAGTCGCTCAATCGCACGCTGCAGACGCAGTCGATCGTCGTCGTCACGCGCCAAAGCGGCCTGACGGCGGGAGAGACGGCGGACCTTCGGCGCAAGATGCGGGCGGCGCAGGCCAGCTTCAAGGTGACGAAGAATCGGCTCGCGCGTCTCGCTCTCAAGGGCACCAGGTTCGAGCAACTGGCCGATCTGTTCAAGGGGCCGACGGCGATCGCCGTTTCGGTGGACCCCGTGGCGGCGGCCAGGGCGGCGCACGACTACGCGACCCAGAACAACAAGCTGGAGATCGTGGGCGGCGCGCTGGGCGACAAGCTGCTGAACGCCGAGGCCGTGAAGACCCTGGCTAAGCTGCCGTCGCTGAACGAACTGAGGGCCCGGATCGTGGGCATGCTGCAAACGCCCGCCACGCGCGTGGCGGCCGTGCTGCAGGCGCCCGCCGGCCAGTTGGCCCGGCTGCTAAAGGCCAAGGCCGCGAAGCAGGAAGAGAGCGCGGCGGCGTGACGCCCGATTCGGACATCGCCGACGGACCGACACTCTGGACAACCGGAAGTTCAACCCTGGGAGTGCATTGCAATGGCTGATTTGGCAAGACTGGTCGAGGAACTGTCGAAGCTGACCGTCATCGAGGCGGCCGAGCTGTCGAAGCTGCTCGAAGAGAAGTGGGGCGTCAGCGCGGCCGCGCCGGTCGCCGTGGCGGCCGCCGGCGCCGCCGCCGCGGCCGCGCCCGCGGCCGAGAAGGACAGCTTCGAGGTGGTGCTGACCGCCGCCGGCGAGAAGAAGATCAACGTGATCAAAGAGGTGCGCGCGATCACGGGCCTCGGCCTGAAAGAGGCCAAGGACTTGGTCGAAGGCGCGCCCAAAACCGTCAAGGAAGGCGTCAACAAGGCGGACGCCGAGAAGTTCAAGAAGCAGCTCGAGTCCGCCGGCGCCACCGTGCAGGTCAAGTAGCCGCCGAACGCCCATCCGCCCCAAGGCGCCGCCCCTTCACGGCAGGGTCGGCGCCGGGGCGGCACGGGCGATCCGTCGCATTGGTTCGCAGGTCGTTGATTTTAGCAGGGTCCGCCGCCCCTCGGGGGACGGCAGCCGAACAAGGGCCCGAAACGAGGAACAAGAAATGGCCAAGTCGTTCACCGGTCGCAAGCGCGTGCGCATGAGCTTCGGACGGATTTCCGAGGTCGCCCCGATGCCGAACCTGATCGAGGTGCAGAAAAGCTCGTACGACGCGTTCTTGCAGATGGATACGGCGCCCGACAAGCGCCTGAACGTCGGCCTGCACGAGGTTTTCCGCTCGGTGTTCCCGATCCGGGACTTCTCCGAGCGCGCGCAGCTCGAATTCGTCAAGTACGAGTTCGAGGAGCCGAAGTACGACGTCGAGGAATGCCAGCAGCGCGGCATGACCTTCGCCGCGCCGCTCAAGGCCACGCTGCGCCTGGTGGTCTGGGACGTGGACGAGGACACCGGCGCGCGCTCGATCCGCGACATCAAGGAGCAGGACGTCTACATGGGCGACATGCCCTTGATGACGAAAAACGGCACCTTCGTCATCAACGGCACCGAGCGCGTGATCGTCTCGCAGATGCACCGTTCGCCCGGCGTGTTCTTCGACCACGACAAGGGCAAGACCCACAGCTCGGGCAAGTACCTGTTCGCCGCGCGGGTGATCCCCTATCGCGGCTCGTGGCTGGACTTCGAGTTCGACGCCAAGGACCTGGTCTATGTGCGCATCGACCGGCGCCGCAAGCTGCCGGCCACCACGCTGCTGCTGGCGCTGGACGGCGCCGCGACCGAGGCGCTGCGCGCCGAGCGCGCCAAGAAGGGCGCCAAGCTTTCGGACGACGAAGAGCGCACCGGCGGCATGTCGAAGGAGGAGATCCTCTCCCATTTCTACACCACGGTCAGGTTCGCGCGCACCGACAAGGGCTGGAAGACCGCGTTCGACGCCACGCGCATGCGCGGCGTGAAGCTGACGCACGACCTGATCAACGCCAAGACCGGCAAGATGATGGCCGAGGCGGGCTCCAAGCTGAACCCGCGCCTGGCCAAGAAGCTGGCCGAGGAAGGCCTGAAGGAGCAGCTGGTCGGCGACCAGGAGCTGATCGGCCGTCACATGGCCGCCGACGTGATCAACGAGAGCTCCGGCGAGGTGTACATCGAGGCGGGCGACGAGCTGACCGAGGCCAAGCTGAAGCTCTTGGCGGAGAACAACGTCAAGGAAATCCCGACCCTTGCGATCGACAACGTCAATGTCGGCCCGTACATCCGCAACACGCTGGCGGTCGACAAGAACAACACGCGCGAGGAAGCGCTGATCGACATCTACCGCGTCATGCGTCCGGGCGAGCCGCCGACGTTCGAGACCGCCATGGCGCTGTTCCACGGCCTGTTCTTCGACGGCGAGCGCTACGACCTGTCGGCCGTCGGCCGGGTGAAGATGAACTCGCGCCTGGGCGTGGCCGCGCCCGACACCGTGCGCGTGCTGCGCAAGGCCGACGTGCTGGGCATCCTCAAGGTCCTGGTCGAGCTGAAGGACGGCCGCGGCGAGATCGACGACATCGACCATCTGGGCAATCGCCGCGTGCGCTCGGTCGGCGAGCTGATGGAGAACCAGTACCGCATCGGCCTGCTGCGCATGGAGCGCGCGATCCGCGAGCGCATGAGTTCGGTCGAGATCGACACGGTGATGCCGCACGACCTGATCAACGCCAAGCCGGCCGCCGCCGCGGTGCGCGAATTCTTCGGCTCCTCGCAGCTCAGCCAGTTCATGGACCAGACCAACCCGCTGTCGGAGATCACGCACAAGCGCCGGCTGTCGGCCCTGGGGCCGGGCGGGCTGACGCGCGAGCGCGCGGGCTTCGAGGTGCGCGACGTGCACCCCACGCATTACGGCCGCATCTGCCCGATCGAAACGCCGGAAGGCCCGAATATCGGCCTGATCAACAGCCTGGCCACCTATGCCCGGGTCAACCAGTACGGCTTCATCGAGACGCCGTACCGCAAGGTCTCGCACGGCAAGGTGTCGGACGAGGTTGTGTACCTGTCGGCGATGGAAGAGAGCACGTACACCATCGCCCAGGCCAACGCCACGGTCGATTCGCGCGGCCGGTTCGTCGGCGACCTCGTGTCGTGCCGGCGCGGCGGCGACTTCGTCGTGGCCCGGCCCGAGGACATCACCCTGATCGACGTGTCGCCCAAGCAGCTCGTGTCCGTGGCCGCGGCCCTGATTCCGTTCCTCGAGAACGACGACGCCAACCGCGCGCTGATGGGCTCCAACATGCAGCGCCAGGCCGTGCCGCTGATCCGCGCCGAGGCGCCGATCGTGGGCACCGGCATGGAGGAAACGGTGGCGCGCGACTCGGGCGTCACCATCGTCGCCAAGCGCTCGGGCGTGGTCGACCAGGTCGACGCGACCCGCATCGTGGTGCGCGCGACCGAGAAGACCGCCGCCGCCGCGCCCGGCGTCGACATCTACAACCTGCTGAAGTTCCAGCGCTCGAACCAGAACACCTGCATCACCCAGCGCCCGCTGGTGAAGGTGGGCGACACGGTCAACCGCGGCGACATCATCGCCGATGGGCCCTCCACGCAGCTCGGCGAGCTGGCGCTGGGCCGCAACGTGCTGTGCGCGTTCATGCCCTGGAACGGCTACAACTTCGAGGACTCGATCCTGATCTCCGAACGGATCGTCAAGGACGACGTGTTCACCTCGATCCATATCGAGGACTTCGAGGTGATGGCCCGCGACACCAAGCTGGGCCAGGAAGAGATCACGCGCGACATCCCGAACGTCGGCGAGGAGGCGCTGAAGAACCTCGACGAGGCCGGCATCGTCTATATCGGCGCCGAAACCAAGCCGGGCGACATCCTGGTCGGCAAGGTGACGCCCAAGGGCGAATCGCCGATGACGCCCGAGGAAAAGCTGCTGCGCGCGATCTTCGGAGAAAAGGCATCGGACGTGCGCGACACGTCCTTGCGCGTGCCGCCGGGCGTATCGGGCACGGTGGTGGAAGTGCGCGTGTTCTCGCGCCGCGGCGTCGAGAAGGATGAGCGCGCGCTGGCCAACGAGCGCGCCGAGATCGAGCGCCTGGCCAAGGACCGCGACGACGAACGCGCGATCATCGAGCGCAGCTTCTTCAGCCGCCTGAAGGAGCTGCTGGTCGGCCAGACCGCCGATTCCGGCCCCAAGGGCATGAAGACGCCGACCCGGATCACCGAAAGCCTGCTCAGCGACTACACGCCCGGCCAGTGGCGCCAGATCGGCGTCAAGAACGACGACGTGATGTCCGACATCGAGGCGCTGAAGAAGACCTTCGACGACTCGATTGCCCGCCTGCAAGGCCGCTTCGACAACAAGGTGGAAAAGCTGCAGCGCGGCGACGAACTGCCGCCGGGCGTCATGAAGATGGTCAAGGTGTTCGTCGCGGTGAAGCGCAAGCTGCAGCCCGGCGACAAGATGGCCGGGCGCCACGGCAACAAGGGCGTCATCTCGCGCATCACGCCGCAAGAGGACATGCCGTATCTCGAGGACGGCGTGCCGGTCGACATCGTGCTGAACCCGCTGGGCGTGCCCAGCCGCATGAACGTCGGCCAGATCCTGGAAACCCATCTCGGCTGGGCCGCGGCCGGCCTCGGCCGCCAGATCGGCGAGATGCTGGACAAGGTGCGCCGCAGCGCCAAGAACGCCGACCTGCGCAAGACCCTCGAGCGCATCTACGGCAAGGAGGTGTTCAAGGCCGAGATCGCCGAGCTCAGCGACGGCGACATGGTCGAGCTGGCCGCCAACGTGTCGAACGGCGTGCCGCTGGCCAGCCCCGTGTTCGACGGCGCGCGCGAGGAAGACATCGTCGCGATGCTGGAGCAGGCGGGCCTGGACCGCTCGGGCCAGGTGTGGCTGACCGACGGGCGCACCGGCGAACGTTTCGACCGCAAGGTGACCGTCGGCTACATCTACATGCTGAAGCTGCACCACCTGGTGGACGACAAGTTCCACGCGCGTTCGATCGGGCCTTACAGCCTGGTCACGCAGCAGCCGCTCGGCGGCAAGGCCCAGTTCGGCGGCCAGCGCTTCGGCGAAATGGAGGTCTGGGCGCTCGAGGCCTATGGCGCCTCCTACACGCTGCAGGAGATGCTGACCGTCAAGTCCGACGACGTGTCGGGCCGCACCAAGGTGTACGAATCGATCGTGCGCGGCGACGACAACTTCGAAGCCGGCATCCCCGAATCGTTCAACGTGCTGGTGAAGGAGCTGCGCTCGCTCGGCCTCAACGTGGACTTGCGCCAGCGCAACTACTGACGCCAAGGAACGACCGAACCGCGACCGCTTCAGGCCGCGAAAGCGGCCATCCCCATCCCGCCAGTAGGCGGTGGAACGGAGAGACGATGAATACCGATCTGCTCAACGTCTTCGGCCAGGCTCCCGGCCCGCAGAGCTTCGATCAGATCCGCATCTCGATCGCCAGCCCCGAGCGCATCGAGGCCTGGTCGTTCGGCGAGATCAAGAAGCCCGAGACGATCAACTACCGCACGTTCAAGCCCGAGCGCGACGGCCTGTTCTGCGCGCGCATCTTCGGGCCGATCAAGGACTACGAGTGCCTGTGCGGCAAATACAAGCGCATGAAGGATCGCGGCATCACCTGCGAGAAGTGCGGCGTCGAGGTTACGCTGTCGAAGGTGCGGCGCGAGCGCATGGGCCACATCCAGCTGGCCTCGCCGGTGGCGCATATCTGGTTCCTGAAGTCGCTCCCCAGCCGCATCGGCCTGTTGCTCGACATGACGCTGAAGGACCTGGAGCGGATTCTCTATTTCGAGAATTTCGTGGTGGTCGAGCCGGGCCTGACGCCCTTGAAGCTGCGCCAGCTGATGAACGACGACGAGCACGTAAAGGCGCAGGAGGAATTCGGCGACGAGGCGTTCACCGCCAAGATCGGCGCCGAGGCCCTGCGCGACATGCTGAAGACCATCGACCTCGAGGCCGAGCGCACGGCGATGCGCGAGGAGCTGCGCGACACCGCCAGCGAGGCGCGGCGCAAGAAGCTGGTCAAGCGCCTGAAGCTGGTGGAGGCGTTCATCGAGTCGGAAAGCCGGCCCGAGTGGATGATCATGGAGGTGATCCCCGTGATCCCGCCCGAGCTCAGGCCCCTGGTGCCGCTCGACGGCGGGCGCTTCGCCACCTCCGACCTCAACGACCTTTACCGCCGCGTCATCAACCGCAACAACCGCCTGAAGCGGCTGATCGAGCTGCGCGCGCCCGACATCATCGTGCGCAACGAAAAGCGCATGTTGCAGGAGGCGGTGGACGCGCTGTTCGACAACGGCCGGCGCGGCCGCGTCATCACCGGCGCCAACAAGCGCCCCTTGAAGTCCCTGAGCGACATGCTGAAGGGCAAGCAGGGCCGCTTCCGCCAGAACCTGCTCGGCAAGCGCGTCGACTATTCCGGCCGCTCGGTCATCGTGGTGGGCCCGGAGCTGAAGCTGCACCAGTGCGGCCTGCCCAAGAAGATGGCGCTCGAGCTGTTCAAGCCGTTCATCTACGCCAAGCTCGAAACCTACGGCCAGGCCACGACCATCAAGGCCGCCAAGCGCATGGTCGAGAAGGAACGGCCCGAGGTCTGGGACATCCTGGAAGAGGTGATCCGCGAGCACCCGGTGCTGCTGAACCGCGCGCCGACGCTGCATCGCCTCGGCATCCAGGCGTTCGAGCCGGTGCTGATCGAGGGCAAGGCGATCCAGCTGCACCCGCTGGTGTGCACCGCGTTCAACGCCGACTTCGACGGCGACCAGATGGCCGTGCACGTGCCGCTGTCGCTGGAAGCGCAGCTCGAGGCGCGCGTGCTGATGATGTCGACCAACAACATCCTCAGCCCCGCCAACGGCAAGCCGATCATCGTGCCCTCGCAGGACATCGTGCTGGGCCTGTACTACCTCACGCTCGAGCGCGAGAAGGAAAAGGGCGAAGGCATGTCCTTCGGCACGCTCGGCGAAATCCAGCAGGCGCTGGACGCCGGCGCCGTCAGTCTGCACGCCCGCATCGCCGCGCGGCTGAACACGCTAGGCTCCGACGGCAAGGACGCGGTCGTGCGCGTGACCACCACGCCCGGCCGCATGCTGCTGTCGGAGATCCTTCCCAAGCACGTCAACGTGCCGTTCGCGCTGATCAACCGCCTGCTGCTGAAAAAGGACATCTCGAACATCATCGACGCGGTGTACCGCCACTGCGGCCAGAAGGAGACGGTGATCTTCGCCGACCGGCTGATGGGCCTGGGCTTCTCCTATGCCTGCCGCGCCGGCATCTCGTTCGGCAAGGACGACCTGATGATCCCGCCGGCCAAGGGCAAGCTGGTCGCCGAGGCCCAGGCGCGGGTCAAGGAATACGAGCAGCAATACCTCGACGGCCTGATCACCAAGGGCGAGAAGTACAACAAGGTGGTGGACGTGTGGTCGCACTGCACCGACAAGGTGGCCGAGGAGATGATGAAGTCCATCGCCGGCGCCGGCACCGGCCGCGACATCAACGCGGTGTGGATGATGGCGCATTCCGGCGCGCGCGGCTCGGCGGCGCAGATCAAGCAGCTGGCCGGCATGCGCGGCCTGATGGCCAAGCCCTCGGGCGAGATCATCGAAACGCCGATCGTCTCGAACTTCAAGGAAGGCCTCACCGTGCTGGAGTACTTCAACTCCACCCACGGCGCGCGCAAGGGCCTGGCCGACACGGCGCTGAAGACCGCCAATTCGGGCTACCTGACCCGCCGGCTGGTCGACGTGGCGCAGGACGCCATCATCACCGAGGACGATTGCGGCACCCAGCGCGGCCTGACGCTCAAGGCCGTGGTCGACGGCGGCACGGTGATCGAGCCGCTTTCCGACCGAATCCTCGGACGCTCCGCGGCGGTCGACATCGTCGATCCGCTGGGCGGGGCGGTGCTGGCCGCGGCCGGCGAGATGATCGGCGAGGACGAGGTCGAGGCGATCGAGCGCGCCGGCATCGACCAGGTGAAAATCCGCTCGGTCTTGACCTGCGAGACCTAGATCGGGGTCTGCGCCCGCTGCTACGGGCGCGACCTGGCGCGCGGCACGCCGGTGAACATAGGCGAGGCGATCGGCGTGATCGCCGCTCAGCGAACGCATCCTCGGCCGCGTGGCCGCGGACGATGTCCTGGTGCCGGGAACCGACGAGATCATCGTGCACAAGAACGAACTGATCGACGAACGCCGCGCCGACAAGGTCGAGGCGGCGGGCGTCGCCTCGGTTCGCATCCGCTCGGCGCTGACCTGCGAGAGCGAGGAAGGCGTCTGCGCCATGTGCTACGGCCGCGACTTGGCGCGCGGCACGCTGGTCAACCAGGGCGAAGCGGTCGGCATCATCGCCGCGCAGTCGATCGGCGAACCCGGCACCCAACTGACGATGCGGACCTTCCACATCGGCGGCATCGCCCAAGGCGGCCAGCAGTCCTTCCAGGAATCGAGCCAGGAGGGCAAGGCCGAGTTCCGCAACCCCATGCTGC
>JBQTIS010000057.1:0-10061 GCA_052387895.1 Rhodospirillales bacterium
TGAATTCAGCGGCTTGCCGGCGTGGATGGCCGGGACTCGTCCTCCTTCCCCCCGGGTCACAGCCCGGGGGTTCGGAGGACGGCCCGGACATGACGGTCTTCGTTTTCGTGCGACGGTGCGCTTGCTAAACCGGACAGCCGTGGGACAGGCCCGGGCATGACGGGCAGAGATCAGGCAATTGCACCAGACGTCCGCAACGTTTTTATCTCTCCCGCGTCCATCCCCAGCACTTCCTTCAGTACCTCGTCGGTGTGCTGGCCCAGGGTGGGCGGAGCGGCGGGCTCGCGCACGCGCGTGCCGGAGAACTTCAAGGGCGAACCCATGATCTTGACCGTGCCCGTGAGCGGATGCGGCACCTCCCTCGCCATGCGCCTTGCTCGCGCTTCCGGCGAGGCCAGCGCCTCGACTAGGTCGCGCACCTCGCCGGCCGGCACGCCCTCGCGCAGCATCGCCCGCATCCAATGGGCGCGCGGCTTTTGCGCGATCCTCGCCGCCAGCAGCGGAATCAACTCGGCCCGGTTGCGGCTTCGCAGCGGGTTGGTCGAGAAGCGCGGATCGTCGGCAAGCGCGGGCAGGCCGACGATGGCGCAGAACTTGCGGAACTGGCCGTCGTTGCCCACCGCCACCACCACATCGCCGTCGGATGCCTTGAAGGTCTGGTAGGGCGCGATGTCGGGATGGGAATTGCCAAAGCGCGGCTGCGGCTTGCCGGTGATCAGCGCCGAGGACGCCATGTTGGCAAGGTTCGCCATGGCGCAGTCCAGCAACGCCAGATCGATGTGCTGGCCGCGCCCCGTGCGCCCGCGCGCGTAGAGCGCCGCCAAGATCGCCTGGGCCGCGTACATGCCCGTGCTCAGATCCGCCATCGCCACGCCCATGCGCAACGGTGGCCCGCCCGGCTCGCCGTTGATCGACATCATGCCGCTTTCGCCCTGGATCACCACGTCGTAGCCCGCGCGCGCGGCGGCCGGGCTTGCGCGTCCGTAGCCCGAGATCGAGCAATAGACCAGACGCGGGTTCAGCATCGCCACCGCGTCGTAGTCCAGGCCGAATTTCTTCAGGCCCCCCAGCTTGAAGTTCTCGATCAGCACGTCCGCGCGCTTCGCCAGCTCGCGCGCGATCCGCCGCCCGTCGGGTTTGGCCAGGTCGAGGGCGATGCCGCGCTTGTTGCGGTTGGCCGAAAGGTAATAGGTGCTCTCCAGCCCCGCGATCTTTTCGCCCCAACTCCGCGTGTCGTCGCCCGCGCCCGGCGGCTCGACCTTGATCACGTCGGCGCCTAGATCGGCCAGGATCATGGTGCACCACGGGCCCGCCAAGATGCGCGACAGGTCGAGCACGCGGATGCCGTAAAGCGGCGGGGCGGACGCGGGCGGGACGGACTCGGCCTGGGCGGTCATGCAGGGCTCCTTCGGCGGCGCGACGTTATGGCCCGGGCGCGCCGCCCGGCAAGGGGTGTCACGCGCCCAGGAACAGCCGCAGCTCCTCGAAGAAGCGCGTGGCCGCCGGCTCGTTCTCCAGGAACAGGTGGTTGCGGCTCTCCAGCGCCACGAAGCGCGCGCCGGGAATGCCCGCCGCCATCTCGCGCCCGCGCTCGAACGGCGCGCGCTCGTCGCCGCGCGCATGCATCACCAGCGTCGGCGCGCGCACCTGCCCCAGCAGCGGCCGCACGTCGATCGCGCCGGCCGCCTCGAGGTAGCGCACGGCGCATTCCGGCGACGTGCATTTGCGCTGCAGCTCGTTGAACCAGTCCGCCTGCTCCTTGGTGGCGTCGGGAATGAACTGCGAGGTGAACATCTGGCGGAACGCGGGGTTCGACTTGCCCCAGCCCAGGCGCGTCAGCGTCACCATCGCCGCCGCCTCGTCGCGCTCGGCCTCGATGCGTGCGGCCGTGGACCTGCCGACCGCGAATCCGCCGTAGAGAACCAGCCGCGACACGCGTTCGGGGTGCCGAACGGCATAGGCGATGGATACCGCGCAGCCCTGCGAGATGCCGAGCAGCGGAAAGCGTTCTATGCCTGCGGCCTCTACGACCGTCTCCAGATCGCGCACCCAGGCTTCGAACGAGATCTCGTCGACGTCCCAGTCCGACAAGCCGTTGCCGCGCGCGTCGTAGCGGATCAGCGTGCGCTCCCGCGCCAGCCCGTGCAGCACGTGCCGCCAGATCGGGCTTTCCCAGTCATACTCCAGGTGATTAAGCCAGTTGGCGGTCTTGACAAAGGGCGGCCCCGAGCCCACGGCGGCATAGGCGAGCCGCACCCCCTTGGCCGTGCGGCAGTACTTGATTTCCTGCTTCAGCGCCGCGCGCGTCTTGCCGGGCGTGCCGCCCAGGTCGACCGCGAACACCTCGACCGGCCTTGCGATGTTCTTCAAGGCCTGCGGTCCTTGCGCGCGGAACGCCAGCTCGAGCTTGCCCTCGACCTGGTCGAAGGCCTGGCGCGACAGGCGGATGCCGCCGGGCTCGGCGATGCCTTCCAATCGGGCGGCGATGTTGACGCCGTCGCCGTAGATGTCGCCGTTCTCGGCGATCACGTCGCCCAGATGCACGCCGATCCGGAACTCCAGGCGCCGCCCGTCGGCCGCGCCGGCGTTGCGCTCGGCCATGCCGCGTTGGATCTCGGCGGCGCATTCGACCGCCTCCACGACGCTGGCGAATTCCGCCAGAATGCCGTCGCCCATCAGCTTGACCACGCGTCCGCGATGCCTGGCGACGGCGGGCTCGACCAGCTCGGCGCGGCGGCGCGTCAACAGCGCCAGCGTTCCCGCCTCGTCCTCGCCCCTCAGGCGGCTATAGCCCGCCACGTCGGCGGCGAGAATAGCCGCCAGCCGCCGCTCCATGACGCCCCCCGGCGTTCGCGCGAATCCAGCGCGGCGACTATATCAAGCCCCGCTCACAGCGTCATTTCCAGCACGGCGTAGCTCAAGGTCTTGCCGTGGGCGTCGAGCGTCAGCGCGCTGGTCACCCCGCCCGCCAGCGCTCGGGTGCACACGAACTGCAATCCCGAGACGTTCGGCAGCTCGAAGCGCCTGACGGCTCCGCCGGCGATGCCCCGAAGATGCTCGGCGAGGCGCTCGGCGGTCACGCGCTCCTTCAAGAACGCGTAGTCCGCGTCCTTGTAGGCGAACAGCGAGACGATCAGCGTGTCGCCCTTGTCGCCGCAGCGGCAATGCGCAATGTCGTGCAGCTTGGCCATGGCGTCAGCTCGAAAAATAGAGGGTTTTGCAAGCGACCGAGGCGCGCGGGATCAGGGCCGAGACTACGCCGACCACCGCGCGCGTGGATTGGCGCACGCCGCCGCCCGCGGCCGGCCCGTTGGTGTAAAGCGCCTCGACCTCCTCGCCTACGCGCGCCGCCGCCTCGCGCGCACCCGCGCGCCCCGCCGCGCGCAGCCGCACCTCGTAGGGCTCGGGCAGGTTGCCGTAGAACCGGCGATGCGCGGCGTCGACGCCGATCAGCTCGACGCGCAGCTCGTCCACGACGCCCGCCAAACGCTGCTTGACGATCTCCTGGGCCAGCCGCCCGCGCGCGGCCGCGCCCGGCCCGGCATAGGAAATATCGCCCTCGCCGATGAAGCCATGGCGATAGCCGACCGTCACTTTCAGCGTCGCCGGCCGGGCGCGGCCCGTGGCGCCGGCGACCGCAACCCGGCCGGGCGCGGCTTCCCGGATCGGCACCGCGCTGAAATCGGCCGTCACGTCGGGCGTCAGGTAGGCGGCGGGGTCGGTCACCTCGTAATACATCTGCTCCTTCGCCGTCATGACGCTGATGCGCCCGCCCGTGCCGGGAGGCGTGGCGAATTCGGCGCCGCCGTCGCCGTCCACCACCGCATAGGGGAAGCCCAGGTTCGCCATGTCGGGCACGTCCTTGCGGCCCGGTTCGGCGAAGTAGCCGCCGGTCAGCTGCCCGGCGCATTCCAACAGATGTCCCGCCGCCGTACCGCGCCCCAGGCGCAGCCAATCGTCAGGCCGCCAGCCGAACGCGGCCATCATCGGCGCCACGAACAGCGAGGGATCGGCCACCCGCCCGGCCACGATCACCTGCGCGTCCGAGGCCAAAGCCGGCAGCAGCGCCTCGGCGCCGAGATAGGCGTTGGCCGAGACGATCTCGCCCAGATCGCCCAGCCTCTTGTCGGTCTCCAGGGTAGGCGCGGAACGGTCGAGCCGCGCCAGAACGTCGTCGCCCAGGACCGCCGCGACCTTCAGGATCAGCCCCAGCCGCCGCGCGGTATCCACGATCGCCTCCGCCGCCGCCACGGGATTGGCCGCGCCCATGTTCGAGACCAGCCGCGTGCGCTTGCGCGCGAGGACCGGCAGCAGGGCTTCCATGCGCCGCACCAACAGCGCGTCATAGCCCAGGCGCGGATTTTCCAGCTTGCGGAGCTGCGCCAGCGCCACGGTGCGCTCGCCCAGCACCTCTAGGACCAGATAGTCCAGGTCCACGCGTTCGGCCAGAATCGCCGCTGCGTCGATGCGGTCGCCGGCGAACCCGGCGCCGCAGCCGATGCGAAGATCGCGTCTCACGGCTTCAGCTTGTAGCCGGTGCTGAACAACCGGTGCGACAGCAGCGCGAGCGCGAGGTTCGCCGCCGCCACCACCGCTACCCCCGCCGCCACGCTGCCGTCGGCATGGCCGGTCATGCCGTAGCGGAACCCGTCGATCATGTAGAAGAACGGGTTAAGATGCGCCACGGTTAGCCACGGCTCGGGCAGGCGCTCGGTCGAATAGAACGTGCCGCTGAGGAACGCTAGCGGCGTGATGACGAAATTGGTGACCGCGGCGAGGTGGTCGAACTTCTCCGACCACAAGCCGCCCAGCACGCCCAGGAGCGACAGCATCAGCGAGGCCATCACGGCGTGATAGAGCGTGAAGAACGCACTATGCAAGTAAAGGCCCGCGAACGGAGCCATGCTGAGCCACACCGCCGCGCCCACCACCAGCCCGCGCGTCAGGCCCCCCAGCGCGAGCGCGGCGGTCTGCTCGGCCGGCGACAGCGGCGGCATCAGAAGATCCACGATATTGCCCTGCACCTTGGCGATCACCAGCGTGGACGAGGTGTTGGCGAAGGCGTTCTGCGTTATCGCCATCATCACCAAGCCCGGCGCCAAGAACTGGATATAGGGCAGGCCGGCCACCGCCACGCTGCCGCTGCCCAGGGCCAGGGCGAACACGGCCAGGAACAGCAGCGTGGTCACCACCGGGGCTGCGATGGTCTGGGTCGAGATATTCCAGAAGCGCCGCACCTCTTTCAGGTACAGCGTCCAAAGGCCGAGCCAGTTTACGGCTCCGAATCGGCGTGGCGCGGGCATGGTTGAAGGCTCCGGCTCTCATGCTTCGACAGGCTCAGCATGAGGAGTTTTGAATTTCGCCTCATCCTGAGCTTGTCGAAGGACGAGGCCGGCGGACGGCGCGTGATAGACCCTTGCGTGGCGCCGGGCAAGCCGGCATGGCATCGTCCGGGCATGAGGTTCGCGAGGCGCGTTCGCCGGGGCCTGAAGCCCATGACGCCGGAGCTGCTGGAAAAGGCGGCGCTCTATTATCTGGAACGCTACGCCAGCTCGGCCGAAAATCTGCGCCGCGTGTTGATGCGCCGGGTCGAACGTTCGGCGCGCGCCCACGGCCAGGACCGCAAGCAAGCGGCGGGGTGGGTCGAGGCGCTGTTGCGGCGCTACGAGGCGGCGGGACTGGTGGACGACCGGCGCTACGCCGAGGCCGCGGCCCAGAGCTTGCGCCGGCGCGGGGCGTCGGCGCGGCGCATCCGCCAGAAGCTGGCGCAAAAGGGCGTTAACGAGGACACGGCAAAGGCGGCGCTGGAGCACGCGGGCGGGGCGGGGGACGAGGCCGATTTCGCCGCCGCGCTGCGGCTCGCGCGCAAGCGCCGGCTGGGTCCGTTTGGCGATCCCCGGGGCCGCCGCGACCGGCGCCTCAAGGACATGGCGGCGCTGGCGCGCGCCGGGTTCTCCTACGACATTGCGCGCCGGGTGGTGGACGCGGCCGGGGAGGAGGAGCTGAAGGAGTAGGCGAGACCTGCACTTCACCCGTCATGGCCGGCCGAGAATCGCGGAGCCATCAAAGATCACAATGCCTATGTCGAACGATTCGGCGCATTCAGCGACGGCCTACGGCGCCGATAGTCATGCATCCACGCCTTCCGCCGCAAACCGCTTTTTGATCCGCCCGAGCAACGTGTCGCGCACCTGGCGGAAGGCGTCCATGCGCTGCGCGCGCGTGCCTTCGACGATGGTGGGGTCGAACGTGTTCCAGAACTCCACCTCGCAGGCCATTGTGCGCGTAAGCTCGACCGCGCGGTGCTGCGCCTCGGGGCTGAGCGTGACGATCAGATCGTAGAACCCGTCCTCGAGCTGGTCGAAGGTTTTGGGCTTGTGCCTTGAGACGTCGATGCCGATTTCGCTCAATACCTCGACTGCCATCGGGTCGAGCGCTCCGGCGCGCAGACCCGCCGAATCGACATAGATCTTTTTGCCCAAAAGATGCTTCAGCATCGCCTCGGCCATGGGCGAGCGCACGGCGTTCTCGGTGCACGCGAACAGCACGCTCGACGGCAGGGGCGCCATGCGCGCGTCACCCCCTTACGTGCAGCACGCAGACCAGCGTGAACAGGCGCCGGGCGGTCGACAGGTCGAGCTCGACCTTGTCCCTCAGGCGCTCGCGCAGCAGATCCGAACCTTCGTTGTGCAACGCCCGGCGGCCGACGTCGATCGCCTCGATCCGCGAGGGCGCGGAATGGCGGATGGCGGCGAAATAGCTTTCGCAGACCTGGAAATAGTCCTTGATGATCTTGCGCAGCGAGGCGACTGGCAGCGCGATCCGGTCGAGCGGCGCGTCGCCCGCGTCGCGCACGTCCAGCACCAGGCGGTTGTCGGCGATGCTCAAATGCAGCGCATAGGGGCCGTCGGCCCCGCCCCTGAGGCGGAAGCTGTTCTCCTCGATCAAGTCAAAGATGGCGACGGCGCGCTCGTGTTCGATCTCGGGCGCGCGGCGCACCACGCTCTTTTCGTCCAGCGTGATGGCGGCGATGCGGTCGCGGCGCGGCGGCGCGCCCTCTCCGCCGGGGCCGCTCATTTCGAATTCAGCCTAAGTCTCACCGACAGCGCGTGCGCGCCCAGCCCCTCGGCCTCGGCCAGCGCGACGGCCGCCGGGCCGATGGCGCGCGCGGAATCGGGCTGGCAGCCGACGATCGCGGTGCGCTTCATGAAGTCCGGCACCGACAGGCCCGAGGCGTAGCGCGCCGCGCGCGAGGTGGGCAGCACGTGATTCGATCCGGCCACGTAGTCGCCGATCGCCTCGGGCGTATGGCGGCCCAGGAACACCGCGCCGACGTTCCTAAGACGCCGCGCCAGCGTCTCGGGATCGGCCACGGCCAGTTCGACATGCTCGGGCGCCAGCGCATCGACCAGCCCCGGCGCGTCGCGCTCGACGTCCTCGACCACGATGACCGCGCCGTTCTCGCGCCAGCTCCGCTCGGTGATCGCGCGCCGCGCCAGGGTCTTGAGCAGCCGCTCGACCGCCTGCTCAACCCGGCCGGCGAAAGCCGCGTCGTCGGCGATCAGCACGCATTGCGCGGCCGGGTCGTGCTCGGCCTGCGAAAGAAGGTCGGCGGCGATCCAGTCCGGGTCGTTGTTCCGGTCCGCCACCACCAGGATCTCCGACGGTCCGGCGATGGCGTCGATGCCGACCGCGCCGAACACCTGGCGCTTGGCCTCGGCGACATAGGCGTTGCCGGGTCCGACGATCTTGTCCACGGGTTTGATCGTCTCGGTGCCGAACGCCAAAGCGGCCACGGCCTGCGCGCCGCCGATGCGCCAAATCTCGTTCACGCCCGCGCGCCTGGCCGCGGCCAGCACCAGCGGGCTGAGCAGGCCCGCAGGCGCGGGCACGGTCATCGCCACGCGCTCGACCCCCGCGACGCGCGCGGGACTGGCGTTCATCAGCACCGAGCTTGGGTCGGCGGCGGCGCCGCCGGGGACGTAAATGCCCACCGCCGCGATAGGCGTCCAGCGCCAGCCCAGGGTGACCCCCGCCTCGTCGCGCCAGCGCGCGTCCTCGGGTCTCTGGCGACGGTGAAACTCCTCGATGCGGCTCGCGGCTAGGTCGAGCGCAGCCATGGTTTCGGCCGGCACTTGGGCGGCGGCGGCCTCGATCTCCGCCTCGCCGACGCGCAGGGCCGCGGCCTCGGCCGCGTTCAGCCGATCGAGGCGCTTTGTCAGCTCAAGCAATGCCGCGTCGCCGCGCGCGCGGATGTCGGACAGGATCCGCGCCACGACGGCGCGCACGTCTGCCGGCGCCTCGCGCCGCGCCGCGACGAAGGCGTCGAAGCGCCGGTGGAAATCCGGCGCGCCGGCGTCGAGCCTAAGCGCCATCGGCGGCCCGCTTGAACTTCTCGATCCAGCCCAGGATCGCCTCGGGCCGGGTTTTCAGCGCCGTGCGGTTGACCGCCAGCCGCGCGGTGACCTCGGCGATCTGCTCGACCTCGACCAGGCCGTTGGCCTTGAGCGTGCGGCCGGTCTCGACCAAATCGACGATGCGCCGGCACAGGCCCAGGCCCGGCGCCAGCTCGACCGCGCCCGAGAGCCGGATGCATTCGGCCTGCACGCCGCGCCCGGCGAAATGCCGGCGCGTCAGTTGCGGGTACTTGGTGGCGACGCGGATATGGCTCCAGCGCTGGGGATCGTCGTCGCGCAGCATCGCCGCGGGCTCGGCCACCACAAGCCGGCACTTGCCGATGCGCAAATCCACTGGCGCGTAGATCTCGGGATACTCGAATTCGGCCAGCACGTCGCTGCCGACCACGCCCAGCTCGGCCGCGCCGAACGCCACGAACGTGGCGACGTCGAAGCTGCGCACGCGCACGATCTCCACCCCCGGCACGTTGGTAGAAAAGCGCAGCCGGCGGTCGTCCGCGTCGGCGAAGGCGCGCTCGGGCGCGATGCCCGCGCGCTTCATCAGCGGCAGCACGGCCTTCAGCACGCGGCCCTTGGGCAGGGCGACGGTTATAGTGTCCTTGGCGGGCATGACGCCCGGGTTTGTAGAGGGGTTAGGGGGTCTCGTCCAGTTGGTGATGCGGCCGCCAAGGCGTGGGATAGGGCTCCTCCAGATCCTCGATCCGGACCCCCAGCCGGTCGGCGGAAACGCGCAGCGCCTGGCCGCCCGAAAACTGCAACTCAAGCACCACCTCGCCGTCCGAGCCGGCAAGCCGACGCAGCGCCAGGAGCTCCATCAGGTGCTCGCGCCTGGCCCGGTCGATGCCCTGGGCGCGCACGCCGCGCACGTGCTCCAGGCACAGCCCCGCCAGCACGCGCTGGCTCCTTGACCCGCTGCCCTCGCATTCCCAGCAGAAGCGGTTAACGACCATCGCCACGCGCCGCTCCGCCGGCAAATAGGCGATGTCGCCCACCGCCACCACGGCGTCCTGAAGGCAGGCCGAGATCACGGCCAAATCCTCGTCGTCTTCGGCCCTCAGCCGCAGGCGGCCGCTGTTTTTGGGGGCATCGGTCATGGCGGTAAATATAGGCGAGGGAACGCCGCTGTCGAGAGAGCCGGCCAGCCGGGGCGCGGGACGGCGCCGGTCGGTCCCGCCGGAACAGCGGCTACTGTTGATTCGGCTCCGCCTCGGCTAGTCTGGAATTGGCGATACGCGCGGAGGGGGCGATGCGGGTATTCGTTTCCTTCGCGTCGGAACAGAAAGAGACGGCCGAGCCGATCGTGCTGGCGCTGCGCGACCGCGGGCACCAGGTGTTCTTCTCGCACGACGACCTGCCGCGCGGCGACAGCTTCGATTTGCGCATCCAGAAGGCGATCCAGTCGATCGACCTGATGGTGTTCCTGATCAGCCCCGAGGCGGTGACCCGGGGGCGCTACACCCTGACCGAGCTTTCGTTCACGCGCGAGCGCTGGCCGAACCCGAAGGGCCGGGTGCTGCCGGTGACGATCGCGCCGACGCCGATGGAGGCGATCCCGAACTACCTGAAGGCCGTGAGCATATTGGAGCCGCTCGGCAACGCCGCCGCCGAGACCTGCGCCGCGGCCGACAAGCTGCTCAAAGGCGC
>JBQTIS010000058.1:0-4797 GCA_052387895.1 Rhodospirillales bacterium
CAGCGCGCGAGGCGTTGTGCGGATAAACCTTGCTGACGATGAACAGCCCGTCGCGCTGTCCGGCGATGGCCTCGGCGATGATCTCCTCGGCGCCGCCCTCGCCGTACATCTCGGCCGTGTCGATCAGCGTGACGCCGAGCTCGAGCCCCAGGCGCAAGGCCGCGAGCTCGGCCGTACGTTCCTGCCGCCGCTCGCCCATGCGCCAGGTACCGAGGCCCAGGACCGGCGCTTTCGCGCCGTCGGGAAGGGTGGTGGTGCGGATTGCCATGACAGCGCCCCCGGTGTCATCCCCAGGCCGGGCGGCTTGATTTCGCGGCCCCCAGCGTTTATTGAACCCGCGACCTTTACAGGCCCCAAGTCCCCATCGTCTAGAGGCCTAGGACACCGCCCTTTCACGGCGGTATCGGGGGTTCGATTCCCCCTGGGGACGCCAGCCTTCGCCCAAGAGGGCTTCGGCTGGCAAGCTATCGTCCCGAGCCCGGGTGCTCACGTCACGCCGCGGATCATATCGCGCCGCGCCTTGGCCCCCTCCAGCACGAAGCTGAGATCCGCGCCGCCCAGCATGAACTGCACGCCGGCCTTGAGATAGCGCTGGACCAGGTCCTTCGAATAGACGCCGCCCATGCCGAAGAACTTGCCCGCGCCCTTGCACGCCGAGGCGACCGTGCGATAGGCGGCGGCGATCTTCTCGTCGCCAAGCTTGCCGGGGATGCCCAGGTCGGCGGCCAGGTCGTTGGTGCCGATCAGAAGCGCGTCCACGCCCTCGACCCCGGCGATCGCCGCCGCGTTGTCGAGCGCCTGCCGCGTTTCGATCATCACGATGGTGAGCGTCTCGCGGTTCAGCGCCGCCATCGAGGCCGGGTCAGCGACGTTGGTGAACTCGGCCTGGGCCAGGGGCCCGGTCAGCGAGCGCGACCCCAGGGGCGGGTACTTGGTGGCGGCCGCCGCCTGCCGGGCGCGCGCGGCGTCGTCGATATGCGGGAACACGATGCCCTGGGCCCCGGCGTCGAGCAGGCGCGCGGCCTGGTAGTACTGGTCGGTGCCCACGCGGCAGATCGGCGTTACGCCCACGGCCAGCGCCGCCACGGCGATCTGCGAGGCCATTTCCTCGCTCATGACGCTGTGCTCGAGATCGAGGAACAGCCATTCGAATCCCGCCGCCTTGGCGATCCCGGCCGCGTCCACGCTGCGCCAGCGGTTGACGTTGAGGCTGGTCGCGAGCTTGCCCGCGCTCCTCAGCGCCTTCATCTGGTTGGGTCGGATGGCCATCGAAAATTCCTCGTCATAGTTTGTTGCGCGCCGCAAATCGACGGGAAATCGAGGTACGCGTCAAGCATGCGGAGAATGCTGGGTGCACGGTCCCATGATGCGACGGATCAGATCGAGTCGGGAGTTTTCGGGGTTTTCCGCTGGGCTTTACAGATCAGATGTCGCTCTTGGGTAACTTTCGAGCGATAGCGTGCGCGTTGCCGTCATTCACATCGTCGGACGTTACCTGGACCTCGATTATTTGAAGCGGCATGCTGGATGGGTTTTCCAGTTGGCACCCCAGGCGCGGAGATATGGATATGGACTCGTTTTCTTGCAGTAATAAGCGTTTTCTGCCGCATGCCGCTCGAGCGGTACCCTTGATAACGATCCAATGTGTAAAATTATCATGGCCGTCTTGCAGCGAGAATTCGGCGCCGGGATTGACGATAAGCCGTCTTGTTTTCGTATGCATGGTTGCGCCGATCACACGATAGCTTCCCCAACGCTGGGCTACCTCCTCGTGGTGGCGGTCTGCCTGGTGGTCTGGAATTCGCAGACGATCGGCAATCTCCTTCACTCTCTCGGCCTGGGTGCGATCGACTACCAACACCGCATCCTTGGTTGCAACAATGGCGACACCCTTCAGGGCCAATGCGGCAACCGAGATCCCATCGGCCTTGATGTATGAGTCTGCAACATCTGCAAGTATGACGTCGCCGATTACTGCATTGCCGCTTTCGTCTTTTGACGCAAATTGCCAAAGAGCGTTCCACGAGCCGATGTCGTTCCAGGCGAACATTGCAGGGATCATGGCGGCCTCCTTGGTGTTCTCCATGACTGCATGGTCGATCGAAAGAGCAGGGATCCGAGCGAACTTGTCCCTATCCAATCTTACGAAGCCGGCGTCGCATACTCGATTTCGGGCGGCTGCGCCAACGGAAGATAGAATAAGTGGTTTTGCTCGACCAAGCTCCGCGAGGAAAACGCGGGCTGTGAACACAAATATCCCGCTATTCCAGTACCAACCCTCCTGCGAAAACAGGGCATTTGCGGCATGTTGAGGCGGCTTTTCAATAAATCTATCGACCGCATAGGTGCCCGGCACAGCCTCAAGTTCTGGGCCGCGGTGAATGTATCCGTAGCCGCTATGGGGCGCAGTCGGGCGAATGCCGAACGTGACGATCCGGCCCATGCGCGCTAGTTCGGCGGCCTTATCGATGGCGCTATGGAACTCGTCGTAGCCAGCGATCGCATGATCGGACGGCAGGACCAGCATAACCGTATCGGGTTCGCGCTCCGCGACTAACAGGGCAGCGGTTGCTACGGCAGGGGCAGTATTGCGTGCCACCGGTTCAAGTGCGACCGCTCTGGGGGTCACGCCAATCTCCCGTACCTGCTCCGCCAAAAGAAATTGGTGATCCTCGCTTGCCACGATGATTGGAGGGGCAAACCTGGCGGAGTCGGCCACGCGTAACAATGTTTCCTGGAAAATTGTGTGGTTTGACGTCAAGCGCAGATACTGTTTTGGACGGGATTCTCTTGAAACCGGCCAAAGGCGGGCACCCGCGCCTCCGGAAAGGATTACCGGTTGAAGAGTCATTTGCATGCACTTCCGTAGGCATACCGCGGCCAAGAAACATCAGGGAATGCGAATGTGCCTGCGAGTTTTGATGTGCTGAGAAAAGGCAGTGCGCTGAAAATGTTCTGCCACAATTCCTGTGCCCTTCGGGAATCTTTCTTCCGCATCTTGTGGCGACCACGCAATGACCGAGGAATAGCTGCCGGAAAGGCACGCATGATAGAAAATCTCCACCACATTCAGCGAACGTATAGAAAACATAGCGAATGTGCCGAAAAGGAAAAACTGCCCGCTGTCTAGATACAGGGATTTGGATGCCTCGACAATTCGCAGCCGCAGATCAGGAGATATAATGGGGGGCTGGCTTAAAGCAAGAAATCGCTGGACTGGAGTTCTGCAAGTCCGACATCGATCAGCGTTAGGCTGTCGCCCCCACCCAGGTTGATCAGCACGTTGCCGCCCTGGGCCTGGGCGGCGCCCATAACGGCGTTGAAATCGGCGAAGCCGAACGACACCAAGTCGATCTGGTCGACCGTGCCGCCGGCGGTGAAATCGTAGATCGTGTCGACGCCTGAGCCGGGCGCGAACGCGAACGTATCGTTGCCGGCGGTGCCGGCGCCGCCCATGCTGTCGCCCCAGAGGTGGTCTGCGCCCGCGCCTCCGGTCAGCATGTCGCCGCCGCCGCCGCCGATCAGCGAGTTGGCGCCGCCGTTTCCGGCGATGGCGTTGCCCAGCGCGTTGCCCGTGCCGTTGATCGCCCCGGCGCCGGTGAGCGTCAGGTTTTCCACCCCGCCGGGCAGCGTGTAGGACACGGAGGATTGGATCGTATCGGTGCCCTGGTTGGAGCCGGTCAGCGCCTGCACCGCGTCGGGCATCATGCCCATGTGCCCCATGCCGCCGACCTGATTGGTGCCGTTCAGATAAAGGCCATACTGGCCCGTGCTTTCGGTGTGCTGATAGAGAACGTCCTTCTTGCCGTCGCCGTTCAGGTCGGCAAGCCCGGCCATCAGCCATTCCATGCTGAAGAAGGGCACGCCGACAACCGACGACACCGTTCCGTTCGCCAGAAGCCAGAGCTGATTGGAATCGGTGCCGTTGGTGACGGCGATATCGAGCTCACCGTCGCCGTTGAGGTCGGCCGTGCCCTTGATGGTCCAGCCCTGGGGCGGGGAATAGGGGCCGCTGGTCTCGGTCACCACGTCGCCGGGATCGTCCACGATGTAGAGATCGTCGCCCATGCCGCCGATCATCGTGTCGGCGTCCGCGCCGCCGTCCAGCGTATCGCCGCCGCCGAGTCCCGTCAGCGTGTCGTTGCCGCCCGCGCCCGACAACGTGTCGTTGACCGCGCTGCCGTCGAGCGCGTCCGCGCCGGCGCCGCCCGTCAGGGTCAAGGGCTGAATCGCGCTGGCGGCGGTGAAATCAGACAGCGCAAGAGTCTTGTTGCCGGCGAGGTCGATGGCGAAGTCGGCCGCGCTGTCGCCGTTGGTATCGCCCGACACCACCGTGACGTTCTGGCCGGCGTTATACGCATAGCGCAGCGCCCCGGCCTGGCCGTCGAACGCGGCGGTGCCGAGGAACCGGAACGCGTCGTCGGCGCCGGTCGAGGCAATGGCGTCGATGGCCGCGAGATCCAGCTTGTCGGTGCCAGGGGTGAAGTCGGTGATCAGATCGTGCATGCCCGTAGCGGCCGAGCTTTGGCCGTCGTCGAACATGAACACGTCGGCGCCCGCGCCGCCGGTCAGCGTATCCACGCCCGCGCCGCCGGTCAGCGTGTTCGCCCCGCTGTTGCCGGTGATGACGTTGCCGAGCGCATTGCCCGTGCCGTTGATGGCGTTTGTGCCCGTCAGAGTCAGATTTTCCACCCCGTCCGGCAACGTATAGGTGATTGAAGACTGGACCGTGTCGGTTCCTTCGTTCGAGCCGCCAAGGGTATGCACCGCGTCGGGGGTCTTGCCCATGGTGCCCAT
>JBQTIS010000059.1:0-6039 GCA_052387895.1 Rhodospirillales bacterium
GCGAACAGAACCCCGCCGATTCCCGCCAGCGCCGCGCCGCCGCTCATCAACCGCCGCGGCCCCAGGCGGTCGAGCATCACGCCGATCGGAATCTGCAGGCCGGCGTAGGCGTAGAAGTAGAACGCCGACAGATTGTCGAGAATCGCCCCGCACACGGCTAAATCGCGCATCAGCTCGTCGACCATCACCGACGGCGCGACGCGTTGCACCAGGGCGTAGAAAAAGAACAGCGAGGCCAGCAGCCACGCCGCCCAGGCAAGCGCGCCGGCGCCTCCGGCGCGGCCGGCCCCGGCGGCGCTGTCGCTCATCGCGCTTCCGCCCCCGGCGTCAGCGAATCGACTGGTAGGCGGCGAGCGCCGCCGACTGGACCACGTCCGACACGTTGGCGCGCAACTGCACGATCTGGGCCGGCTTCTCCAGTCCGATCAAGAGCGGCCCGATCATCGTGCCGCCGCCCAGCTGTTGCAGCAGGCGCGACGACACGTCGGCGGTGTGCAGGCCCGGCATGATCAGCACGTTGGCGGCCCCATGCAGCCGGCAGAACGGGAAAAACCGCGCGCGCAGGGCCGCGTCCAGCGCCATGTCGGCGGTCATCTCGCCGTCGTATTCGAAATCCGGCTTGCGGCGGTCCAGCACGGCCACCGCGTCGCGCACGCGCTGCGCGCGCTCGCGCCACGGGTTGCCGAAGTTCGAGAACGACAGCATCGCCACCTTGGGCTCGTGGCCCATGCCGCGCGCGGCGCGCGCGGTCTGCATGGCGATGTCGGCCAGCTCCTCGGGCGCGGGCTGGCTGTAGACGGCGGTGTCGGCGATGAACAGCGTGCGCCCGCGCGTCACCAGCACCACCATGCCGAACGGCCGCTCGCCCGGCTGCGGGTCGATCACGCGCGCGATGTCCTCGTAGCACACCATCCAGCTGCGGGTCAGGCCCGTGACCATGGCGTCGGCGTCGCCGCAGGCCACCATGCAGGCGGCGAACACGTTGCGGTCCTGGTTCACCATGCGCTGGCAGTCGCGGTACAAAAGCCCCTGGCGCTGCATGCGCGCGTACAGGAAATCCGTGTAGCGCTTGTTGTTCTTAGACAGGCGCGCGTTGTGAATCTCGAGATCCTCGGTGCCTTGCAGCTGGGCCGCCTTTATCGTCTCGGCCATGCGGTGCTCGCGGCCGATCAGCACCGGCATGCCGTAGCCCTGGGCGCGGAACGCGAGCGCGGCGCGGATCGCCTTTTCCTCCTCGCCCTCGGCGAACACCACGCGGCGCGGATTGGCGCGCACCGTTTCCATGATGCGCGTCATGGCCGACCCGGTGGGGTCGAGCCGCGAGCGCAGCGTCTCGCGGTACGCCTTCATGTCCAGGATCGGCTTGCGCGCCACGCGCGAATCCATCGCGGCCTGCGCCACGGCCGCGGGCACCGCCTCGATCAGCCGCGGGTCGAACGGCACGGGAATCAGGTAGTCGGGCCCGAAGCGCAGGCGCCGGCCGCCATAGGCCGCGTCCACCTCGTCCGGCACGTCCTCGCGCGCCAGCGTGGCCAGCGCGCGCGCCGCCGCGAGCTTCATCGCGTCGTTGATGGTCGACGCGCGCACGTCCAGCGCGCCGCGGAAGATATACGGAAAGCCCAGCACGTTGTTGATCTGGTTGGGATAGTCCGACCGTCCGGTGGCGACGATGGCGTCGTCGCGCGCCGCGCGCGCGTCCTCGGGCGTGATCTCGGGATCGGGATTGGCCATGGCGAAGATGATCGGCCGGCGGGCCATCGACTTCACCATCTCCTTGCCGACCGCTCCCTTGACCGACAGGCCGAAGAACACGTCGGCGCCCTCGATCGCCTCGGCCAACGTGCGCGCCTTGGTGTCGACCGCGTGCGCGGACTTCCACTGGTTCATGCCCTTGGGCCGCCCGCGGTAGATCACGCCCTGGCTGTCGCACAGGATCGCGTTCTGCTGCGGCAGGCCCAGCGTCTTGATCAGCTCCACGCAGGCGATCGAAGCGGCGCCCGCGCCGTTGATCACCAGCTTGATGTCGCGCAGGTCCCGGCCCGTGATGTCCAGCGCGTTCATGAGTCCCGCCAGCGCGATGATCGCGGTGCCGTGCTGGTCGTCGTGGAACACGGGGATGTCCATGATCTCGCGCAGCCGCTGCTCGATCACGAAGCATTCCGGCGCCTTGATGTCCTCCAGGTTGATGCCGCCCCAGGTCTTGCCCAGGAACCTGACGCAGTTCACGAATTCGTCGACGTCCTTGGTGTCGACCTCCAGGTCGATGCCGTCGATATCGGCGAAGCGCGTGAACAGCACCGCCTTACCTTCCATCACGGGTTTGGCCGCCATCGCGCCCAGATCGCCCAGGCCCAGCACCGCCGTGCCGTTGGAGATGACGGCGACGATGTTACCCTTGGCGGTGTAGTCGTAGGCCGTGTCGGGCTGCTTCTGGATCCGCAGGCACGGAACCGCCACGCCCGGCGAATAGGCCAGCGACAGGTCGCGCTGCGTGATCAGCGGCTTGGTCGGAGCGATCGACAGCTTGCCCGCGCGCCCGCCGGAATGGAACAACAGGGCGTCCTCGTCGCTGAAGCGGATGCGGCTGTCGTCCATATCGGGCGTTCCCCCAGGAATTCCGCGCTGGCCTGGCGCCGCGCGTTGTCGGCAGTTGGTTGCGGCGATAATCCCAGGTTTTCCACAGTCCTGTAAAGCCTGACGGGACCTGGGATTTTGGCGCTTCTCCGCCGGTCGCGGCCCGGGCGCGCCGCGTGATATCGTGATCGCCGCTCGAACCGAAGCCAACCTCCGCAACCAAAGGCAAGACCCGCCCCCCGTGCCTCCCGCCGCGCCAAAGCCCAGGCCAACCAATCCCGACGCCGGCGCGCAGCCGGAGGCGGCCGCGCCCGCCGCCGGCGCCACGCCGGTGATGGCCCAGTATCTCGAGCTCAAGCGCCAGTACCCGGAGTGCCTGCTGTTCTACCGGATGGGCGATTTCTACGAGCTGTTCTTCGACGACGCGGTCAAGGCGGCGGGCGCGCTGGACATCGCGCTGACCAAGCGCGGCCAGCACCGGGGCCAGGACATCCCGATGGCCGGCGTGCCGGTCCACGCGCACGAGGCCTATCTGCTGAAGCTGATCCGCCGCGGCTTCAAGGTCGCGGTCTGCGAGCAGCTCGAGGATCCGGCCGAGGCCCGCAAGCGCGGCGGCAAGGCGGTGGTCAAGCGCGACGTGGTGCGGCTGGTGACCCCCGGCACCATCACCGAGGACTCGCTGCTCGACGCGCGCCGGCACAACTTCCTCGCCGCGCTGGCCGAGGCCGAGCGGCGCCTGGCGCTGGCCTGGCTCGACATGTCGACCGGGCAGTTCACGGTGCAAAGCGTTCCGGCTTCGGGCCTGGCAGCGGCGCTCGAGCGCGTGCAGCCGGGCGAGCTGCTGCTGTCGGACCGGCTGATCGAGCGGCCCGAGCTGTTCGAGACGCTGGGCCAGTGGAAACAGCGCCTCAGCCCGCTGCCGGCGCAGCGCTTCGACAGCGACAACGCGCGCAGGCGCCTGCAAGCGCTCTACCGGGTCGCGGCGCTGGATGCGTTCGGCAGCTTCGGCCGGGCCGAGCTCGCCGCCGCGGGCGCGCTGGTCGACTATGTGGAGCTCACGCAAAAGGGCCGCCTGCCGCGCCTGGAGCAGCCGCGTCTACTGGCCGAGGGATCGGTCATGGAGATAGACGCGGCCACGCGCCGCTCGCTCGAGCTCGACCGCTCGATCGCCACCGGCGACCGGCGCGGCAGCCTGATCGGCGCGGTCGACCGCACCGCGACCGGCGCCGGTGCGCGGCTGCTGCTGGCGCGCCTCGCGGCGCCGCTGACCGACCCCGCGGCGATCGCGCGGCGGCTCGACATGGTGGGGTTCTTCCTGGCGGGCGATGCCGCGCGCGCGGCCGCGCGCGCGGCCTTGGCCCAAACGCCCGACATCGAGCGCGCGCTGACGCGGCTTTTGCTCGGACGCGGCGGACCGCGCGACCTGGCCGCCATCCGCGAGGGCCTCGGCGCGGCGGCGGCGTTGAAGCAGGAGCTGGAAAAGAGGGGCGACAAGACCTTGGCCTCGACGCCGGAAGAATTGGCGGCGGCGCTCGCCAACCTTGGCCATCACGGCGTGCTGATCGACCGGCTGCGACGGGCGCTGGCGGCGGACCTGCCGCTCGTCGCGCGCGACGGCGGCTTCATCGCCCAGGGCTACGTGGCGGAGCTCGACGAGCAGCGGCGCTTGCGCGACCACAGCCGCCGGCTGATCGCCGAGCTCGAGAAGCGCTATCAAGTCGAGGCCGCGATCCCCGCGCTCAAGATCCGGCACAACAACGTGCTGGGCTACTACATCGAGGCCTCTTCCGCCCAGGCCGACAAGCTCGTCAAGGGCGAGCTCGGCGCGCGCTTCATCCACCGCCAGACCATGGCCGGCGCGATGCGCTTTTCCACGGTCGAGCTGGGCGAGCTCGAACGCAAGATCGCCGCCGCTGCCGACAAGGCGCTGGAGATCGAGCTCGGCCTGTTCGACGACCTGATCGGCGAGGTGCGGGCGCGCGCCGACGCCATCGCGCTGGCGGCGCAAGGTCTGGCGCGGCTCGACGTCGCGGCCGCGCTGGCCGAGCTCGCGGCGGAGCGGCGCTATTGCCGCCCGGTCGTGGATTCCAGCCGCGATTTCCAGGTCAAGAGCGGCCGGCACGCCGTGGTCGAAGCAGCGATGGCGGCGGGCGAGAATTTCATCGCCAACGACTGCGACTTGTCGCCGGGCCGGCGCCTATGGCTCGTGACCGGCCCCAACATTGCGGGCAAGAGCACGTTCCTCCGGCAGAACGCGCTGATCGCCATCCTAGCGCAGGCCGGGTCCTATGTTCCGGCCGACGATTGCCGCATCGGCGCGGTGGACCGCTTGTTCAGCCGCGTCGGCGCGTCCGACGACCTGGCGCGCGGGCGCTCGACCTTCATGGTCGAGATGGTCGAGACCGCCGCGATCCTGAACCAGGCCGGCCCCCGGGCGCTGGTGATTCTGGACGAGATCGGCCGCGGCACCGCCACCTTCGACGGGCTTTCCATCGCCTGGGCCTGCGTCGAGCACCTGCACGAGGTCAACCGCTGCCGCGCGCTGTTCGCCACGCACTACCACGAGCTGGTGGCGCTGACCGGGCGGCTGGGCGAGCTCGCGGCCCATACCATGCGCGTCAAGGAATGGCAGGGCGACGTGGTGTTCCTGCACGAGGTGGCGCCGGGCGCGGCCGACCGGTCCTATGGCATCCACGTGGCGCGCCTGGCCGGTTTGCCGGAAGCGGCGGTCGAGCGCGCGGAAGAGGTGCTGAAGCGCCTGGAGCAGGGCGAGCAATCCGGCGCCGTGGCCGAGCTCGCCACCGACCTGCCGTTATTCGCCGCTGCGCCGAAGCGCGCCAGGGAACAGCGGGCCCATGGTCCGTCGGAATTCGAACGGGCGCTCGCGGGCGTCAACCCCGACGAGCTCAGCCCGCGCGAGGCGCTGGAGGCGCTTTACCGCCTCAAGGCGCTGCTGAAGGCGCGCGACGCGTGAAACTCGGTTGCGCGCTGCTCGTCGCCGCGCTGGCGCTGGCGCTCGGCGGCGCGGCCGGGGCCGAGCCGGTCGCGCTCGGCGCCGAGCCGATAGCGCTCCATCCGGGCCAGCCCGATATCCAGCGGATCGGCAAGCTCGCCTGGCTGGGCGGCCTGCATCTCACCAGCCGCGACCGCCGTTTCGGCGGCTATTCGGGACTTGAAACCATCCCCGGCGGCAAGCTGGCCGCGATATCCGATACCGGCCATTGGCTGGTGTTCGAACCCCTGCGCGACGCGCAAGGCCGCTTGATCGGCGTGCGCGCGGGCGAGATCGAGCCGCTCAAGAACGAGCGCGGCCAGCCGCTGTCCGGGAAGGGCCGCAGCGATGCCGAAGCGCTCCGCCGCGATCCGGTCCAGGGCGGCTTTCTGGTCGCGTTCGAGCGCGAGCACCGATTGCTGCGCTATCGCGCGGTGGGCGGCCCGGGCGTCCCGATAGCCTTGCCCGAGGAC
>JBQTIS010000060.1:0-13372 GCA_052387895.1 Rhodospirillales bacterium
AATCCTGTGCTGGGCCCCTTCAAACCCTACGCGCTTTTGCTTATCGGGCGAGGGTCGCAGCCCGCTGGTGGCGGCCGTCGGCGCCCGCCGCTTGCGCCATCGCGATGGCGGCGGGCGTAACGACGACGCCAACATGGCCAGCCGCAGGGGCGTCATCCTGCACCCGCGCATGAAACAGCGCGCCATTGGCAAAGGCCGCCTGCGAGGGCCCGGTCACGCGGTCGTCGTAAAAACGCGTCGCTCCGCCGGTTGAGCCCTCGTCGATAGCGCGGGCTGCCTCGTTCGCTTGGCGGCTCTTCATGCTCGCGATTCCGACCGCCATGGCATAGAGCAGACAAGCTTTCGCCTTTGCGACGATCGCCGGCGGCAAATGCCGCTATTCGATGCACGCTGCGAACCGGCCAAGGGCGCGTAACCCGCTGCC
Organism: Rhodospirillales bacterium; assembly: GCA_052387895.1. Classification (GTDB taxonomy): domain Bacteria; phylum Pseudomonadota; class Alphaproteobacteria; order JAEULC01; family JAEULC01; genus JAEULC01. The sequence continues at coordinate 425 of JBQTIS010000060.1, forward strand.
GTCCGCGGCGTTCGTTAATTGCGCCTCATCATTCACGGCCAGCCTCACCTTGACGTATGGCTGTCTATACAGGTGGCCCTTTTTTGCCATAGGCAAGGCAAGGGTGGGCAAGCAGCGATGGGATGGATGCCCCACCGGCGCCTGACTTCAATCACGCCGCAGGGGGAGGAAAACATGAAGCGCCGCGACTTGTGCAAGGCGATTTCCCTGTCCGTGGGTGCAGGGCTGATCGGGCTGCCGCCGCTTGCCCGCGGAGTTAAGCAGGCCGTAGCACAGGATAAGCGCGCGCTCGAAATCCAGCTTCTCGGTTTCGTTCTCGGCATCCAAGTTCCCGCAAATGCGGCGATCGTCGACATCATGCCGGAAACGTTCGGCTACGCGGGGCCCAAGATCGCGCGTCTGGGCCAGGTGCGGGTCATCACGCAGACGATGATCGGCGGCACCGCCGACATCGGCACTGCGGACCTGCCGACCGTGCTGAGCGCGGTCGAAGCCGGCGCGAAGCTGAAGGTCGTGGGGAAGATGTACGACAAGACCACCCATGTGCTGGTGGCCAACGCCGACAAGATCAGGTCGTTTGCGGATTTGGTGAACCCGAATGTAAGGGTATCGGTGGGAACGCGCGGCGAGGTCAGCCAGATCATGCTGTTTGAGCCGCTGCGCAAGCGCGGCATCGACGCGAACAAGGCGACCAACGTGGAGATGCCGGGCTCCGGCTCGCGCATGAACGCGCTGCTGGCGGGCCGCATCGATGCGACCTACATGCACTTCGACCAATTCGCTTCGATCGCCGGCAAGGGCAACTTCAGGGCTCTCATCGAGCCGTGGAGCGAATTCCCGGCGTGGTGGCACGAGGTGTGGACCGTGCGCGCGGATTGGCTGGAGAAACCACAGAACCAGCGCGCCTTAGTCGATCTGCTGAAGGCCAATATCATCGCCTTTCGCAAGGCAAACAGCGATTTCGACTGGTTCCTGCAAATGTACCGCAAGCACGCTTCATTGAAAGACGCAAAGACTGCTACCGAAGCTGCCGTGCGGCCGAACTGGGAGCGGATACGAAACGACATCAAGGCTTGGCCGAACGACATGAAGTTCACGCTCAAGGAAGCGCAAAGCCTGGTGCCCGCCTATGTTGCGGCCGAGGCGATACGCGGAATGGCCAAGGTCGAGGATGTAGTCGAGCCGAAATATGTCGAACAGGCGCTAAAGGAGCTCGGCTAGACGGCTAAAGATATCGCCGGCCGCCGGCGGCTAGCGCGGGCGGTCGCCCGCGATCGTCACGCGATGCATGCGCCGGCGATAGCCGTGATAGTCGTTGATCGGATTGTGCTGCGCCGAGCGGTTGTCCCAGAACGCCAGCGAGCCAGGCGCCCAGCGGAAGCGGCAGGTGAATTCGGGGCGCACCTGGTGACGGAACAGAAAACCCAGTAACGGCACGCTTTCTTCCTCGGTCATCCCCTCGAACCGCACCGTGTGGGCAATATTGACGTAAAGCGCCTTGCGGCCCGACTCGGGATGGGTGCGAACCACGGGGTGCGCGGCTTCGAAGACCCCTCGCGCCTGGCTGCCGGGGCTGGATGAGATGCGATCCTCGCGCGTGCGGGTGACATCGGCCTTGGCCGAGCTGCTGATCCCTTTCAGGCCCGCGAGCATTTGCTTCATGCCGTCCGATAGCGCTTCGTATGCCATAAACATATTGGCGAACAACGTATCGCCACCCACGGGCGGAACTTCCAGGGCGAACAGCATGGAACCCATGGGAGGCTCTTCCAAATAAGTCGTGTCCGAGTGCCAGATGCCGCCGAAATTCACGCGCTCGTTCTCAAGCTTGGCGACCTCGATGACTTCGGGCTGGTCGGGTAGCCCTTTGACGAACGGGTATTGGCCAAGCGCGCCGAACCGCCGGGCAAACGCGACGAGTTGCGTAGGCGTCAGGGATTGGTCACGAAAAAACACAACAAGATGGTCCAACAGCGCCTTGCGAATGCCGGTAACGACCGTGTCGTCCAAAAGCTTCGACGCGTCGATCCCATGGATCTCGGCCCCCAGCGCGCCGGCAATCGGCCTTACGTCCAGCGAGCGCAACCCGCTCATGGCGATCTTCCTTCGTTCGTCTCGCGGGCAAGACGCGGCGCGGCAAGTCCGGCGCGGATCAGCGCCGCGCCCAGCAGCACAGCGGCAGCAAGTCCGATCCACGAAGCCGAATATCCCATCGACTGCACGCTCGATCCAAACAGGACGGGTCCCAGCATCATCCCGCTATTGGGCAGCAGCATGTTATAGCCGATCGCGGCGCCGGCCAGTCTCGGCTCCACCGCTTCCGCAGCCGCGATCTGGCTGAGCCCGGCATACCCCGCGACGGTCAGTCCAAGCAGCGTGGCAATTGCCGGCAGGACCATCAAGCCGCCGATCCAGGGTGAAAGAACGAGCGCCACGATCCCGATGGCCGCCGCGATGCCACAGGCAAGCAATCCGGCCAAACGGCCGTTGCGCGGGATCATGTCGCTGACGATGCCCCACGCCACGCGTCCGGCCGCCGAAGCTGTATGCGCATGCCCAGGCACAGGCTGGCGATGCCGGGGCTCGCCGCGAGCACGTCGCGCGCGAATAGGACAAGGTACGCAAAGACTGCGCCCTGCGCCGTCGCGTAAAGGCACGCGCCGAAATTGAAAACGATCACGCCGCGCAAGCGTAGCACCGCGCGATTATCGCCGAGCGCGCGGGCGTGCCGGCGGCTGGTTCGGCCCAACGGGAAAGTCTCGTTGGTAGCGGGTCCAGGAATCACAAGCTTGCGCGAGTTCGGTATAAGCCAAATCCTCTCCCCACAACCAAAGAATAACGCCGCCAGATCGCTGATCTGGCGGCGTTCGCATTTGTATGCCCAGAGAACAGACCAAGCCGTGGAAACAGGGTGGAAGCGGCGGTAGCCGAAATCTGCCGTCAATGATTAGGCGTGCAATCTTGACCTCGTTTGAGGGGTGATCGGCGTTCAATATTATCCCCTCGTTGAGGGTTGGCTCGGACTGCCCGTTCCGGTTCAGGAACGGGTGGGCGGTGATGTTGGTGGTGGAAATGATCGGCCGGATACGGCGCGAGTTCTTCGCAAGGGCAAGACGATCAAAGAGACCGCCCGGGACCTGAAGGTTTCGCGCAACACGGTACGGAAGGTTTTGCGCTCCGGCGCCACGTCGTTCGCGTATGAGCGGGAAGTTCAGCCGATGTTGAAGCTGGGGCATCGCGGCCGGCGCGATTTTGTCGTGGATTGCGCGATGCTGGTTTGCCCAAACTCGATGCCGAGCTTGAGATGCTCCCCGTGAACCCTGGCCATCCATCAGGGACAGGGCGCAGCCGCCATCAACCCGGCCGCTTTGACTCGGTGCAGCCCGCTGCGCTAAAGTCGAAATCCAAAGCGAGACGGGACGGGGAGGACTTCCTGCAACGATGAGCAGATGCGGGGCCCGGCGCCCAGGTTTGTTCGGCTCAATTGGATCGGGCGCCGCAGGGGACGTTCGCAGGTTTCGCCGATACGGCGGCTTGCGGAAATCCTGGCGCGGTTCGCCGCTCGGGCTTCCGGTCGGGCGCAAACCAACCGATCGACGCATCTCGCTTTCCGAACGGGTTTCCAATCTCGTTCGCGTCTCGCGCCACACAATTCGGGCTATGCGATAGGCCTGGGGAGGGAACCATGGAAGAGCAGGGCAAGAACCGGCTGCCGGTCAGCCGCAGGGATTTTCTCAACGGTCTTGGCGCTACGGTCGGCGCCGCTGGATTGGCGGCGGCGGCCGGCACCGGCACGTATTTTGCGGGGCCGCGCGCGGCGTCGGCCGCGCCCAAGGTGAAGGGCACCGTAAAGGATACGCCCTATAAGACGGGCCACATCACGTTCCTGACCGGCCCGGCTAATGGGCTGGGCGAGGCCGGCCGCAAGGGCCACCTGATGGCCGCCGAGGAGATCAACGCCGAGGGCGGCCTCTTGGGCAAGCGCAAGATCGAAACCATCGTCGCCGACGAGGCCGCCGGCACCGACGCCAACGTGAAAGAGCTCCGGCGCATGAAGCTGTCGGAGAAGATCGACCTGTTCACCGGCATCATCTCGAGCGGCAACACCCCCGCGCTTGGGCCCGTGGCCGAGGAGCTGGGCATCCTGACGCTGTTCAACGATGGTTGCACCGACTTTCTGTTCGACAAGGCGGTGCCCAATCCGCACTACGTCTTCCGCGTCACCAACATCCAGTCGGCCGACGGCATCACGTCGGCGGTGGGCGCTGCCAAGGCCTGGCCGCACGCGAAAAAGATCGGCTCGATCCAGCCCGACTACAGCTATGGCCGCAACGTGCACGAGCACTTCCTGCTCGCCTACCAGGCGCTCGTGCCCGGGGCCACATCCGTGGTCGAGGCGTGGCCGAAACTGTTCTCAACCGACTTCACGGCGCACATCACCGCGATCCTGGCGGCGCAGCCCGAGGTGCTGAACTGCGGGCTTTGGGGCGGCGACTACGTAGCGTTCTACAAGCAGGCGTTGCGCTACGGCCTGTTCGACAAGATGAAGGTCGCGACCACGCTCGCCTTCGGCGGCCCGCCGCACACCATCGGCAAGGACCATCCCGAGGGCGTGCTGGCCGGCGTGCACGCCAACTATTTCTTCCTGCACCCTGGCAACAAGCGCTGGCCGGTCAACGACGGGTTCGTGCAGCGCTACTTCAAGCGCTGGAACGAGTATCCGAGCTTCGAATCCGACGGCGCCTACACGTCGTTGTACCTGCTCAAGTCGGCGATCGAGCGGGCCAACAACCTGGTCGGCGGCTGGCCGGAAGACGACGCGATCATCAGCCAGCTCGAGGGCCTGGGCATCAACTCGCCGGCCGGCTACGTCTATATCCGGCCGGACAACCACCAGGGCTACAAGGACTCGGTGATCGGCATGACCAAGAACTTGCCCGGGTACGAGTTCCCGGTGTGGGATCCGAAATCGGTGGTGTCGATTCCCATCCGCGACATCACGGCGCCGCCGAACTGGCCGAAGCCGGGCCAGGGACACAACGAGTCCACCGCCGCGGCTAACTGGCTGAAGACCACCTGGGCCGCGGCCTGAGCCCGGTCCGGAGCGAACGGAGCGGCCGTGTTTTCGCCAACACGGCCGTTTCGTTTTTCTGAAATGTGAGAGGCGGGCGTGCACCGGTGCGCCGTGGCGCTGGCCGCCGTTTTGCTCTTGGGCGATGCCGCGTCGGCGCTGGCTGGGCATACGCTCGCCCACTATCCCTCGTACTATCCCGACGAAATCGTGGCCGAGACGCTCGACCCGGCCGCGGCCGCCGGGCGATTGGCCGACGAAACGCTGCACGCCTATATCGGCTCGCGGCCGGTCTTTGCGGGTGCGACGCCGGCGCATGTCCGGCCGATCGCGTCGCTCAAGTCGTTTCTGGTGCTCGATTTCGATCCCGCGTCTCCGGCTTTCGCCGCGCCCGAGCGCCGCTGCGCCGCCGCCGCCGCCATCGTGGCCGCGCTGGCCGGACGGGGCGGCGCTGAATTCGCGTTCCATCCCTATGCGGTGACGCCGTACCACTCCGACTATGTCCATCACGCCGACAGGGCGCAGGCCGCGACCGCAATGGCCCGGGCCGCGGCCAAGCAGGCATCTGGCGCGAAAATCGGCGCCGACGGCGATTTGGCGCGGGCGGTGGCCGGCGCCATGCTCGTCGGGCCCGGCGCCGACGCCGGCGTCGCGTTGCGGGAAGTGCCGGCCGACGGCCTCTTGGGCGCTGCGGGCGCCGTGGGAATTCAGCTCGACGGCTGGCTTGGCCCGCCCTGGGCCAAGCAGGGGTGGTTCCAGGCATACAATCTGCTGGCGGCGTCCCTCGAGCCGATGCAGCGGAAAGTCGCCGACCAGTTCTATCGGCGCATCGTCCACGGCGAGGCCGCCGGGCTGGAGGAAGAAGCGGAATTGGAGCGGCATTTGGTGGCGACCCTTGGCGGCGGGTGCCGGCGCGTCGTCGTGGGCTATGCGCTGCGCCTGGAATATGTCAACGAGGCGCCGTCCGCGGGAATCGAAAACGTCGCGTACGACTCCCATGCCGGGCTGAATGCGCCGGTGTTCGTGCGGACCGCCAAGCTGAAGGACTTTCCCTGGAACGGCAGCCTGCGCCTCGGCCTCTCGGGCCGGCCCTACGCGGCCTGGAATCCGGTTGCGGGCTTCACCGACGCGGCCGGCAGGCTCGTCTGGTCGGCGCTCGGCGACCCGGCGCTGTTCCCGAGTCCCTACAACGCGGGCTGGGCGCCCACCCGGGCCCAGTTTTCGGTAGCGGCGGTGCGGGGCCAATCGGGCGGAATCAGGCTGCCGAGCGACGCGTTGATGCCCGAGCCGGGCACCGGCGCGTTGCGGCCGGTGGCCGGGCGCGGCTTCGCTTCGGCCAAGGCGACGTACGAGGTGGTCGGCTCACCGTATCTCGACGGCGCCGAGATGGACATGGCCGACGCGATCTATCCGTTCGTGTTCGCCTACCGTTGGGGCGCGGGAGCCGCGCCGGACGGGAGGCCACGCGAGCCCGCGCTTGGTGCGGCGCTGGGGACGATGCGCGACCGGCTGCTCGGCCTTCGTCCCGTTCGCATGAAGCGCGATGTGCAAGGCATCGCGGAAAATCTCGATATAGAGCACCGCACGGCGATCATCGAGGCGTTCCTGCGCGACGCGCCGGGCGTCGACAATCAGGTGGCGGCCCTGGCCCCGCCCTGGAGCGCCGTGCCGTGGCATATGCTGGCGTTGATGGAAGCGGCGGTTGAGCGCGGCTATGCGGCATTCTCGCGCGACGAAGCGGTGCGTCGCGGCGTTCCTTGGCTCGATCTCGCGCGCGATCCGGCGCTGCACGAAAAGCTCCTGGCCCTGTGCGCCGAGTTCGCGCGCGACCGGTTCCGCCCGCCCGGACTGGAATCCTTCGTGACCGTGGAGGAAGCCGCGGCGCGCTGGCGGATGCTGCGCGCGTTCGCCCTGAAGCATGGGCATTTTCTCGCGACCAACGGCCCGTATCGGCTCAAGTCGTGGGATGGAAACTCAGTCGTGCTGACAGCCGTGCGCGAGGCGAGCTATCCGCTCGGGTTCGGCACGTTCGACCACATGGCCGATCCGCCGCGCGCAGTGATCCGGCAGGTGACCCGCGAACCCGGCGCGATCATGGTGCGGGCCGACGCGGAACTGGCGGTGAAGGTTCTTCGCAGCCGTGAAATCAGGCGCGAACAGTTGACGCGCGCCACAGCGCTGGGAACGCGGGGGGTCCAGGTCGCTTCCCGGTACCTGTTGATCGGACCCGACGGTCGCGTCGCCGCCGCCGGCCGGATGGATTGGCAGCCCGACCACCGCTTCAAGATCGCGTTGCCGGAAAAGCTGCCTCGCGGCCGCCACGTTGCGGTGTTCGGCGTGTTCCTCGACGGCAACGCGCTGCTGCCCGCGGTCGGAGCGTTCGACTTCGATGCGGGCGTCGGGAATTGAATCGAAGCGGGATCGGGGCTTCGGACCAACAATGCCCGCAACGGGGAAGGTTGCAAGTCGACGGGCCATCCCCTATCCTTTGCGTGCTGCGGAAGATCATCGAGTTTTTGCGTTTCATGCGCATGAAGCGGTCTCCCAGCGAAGGGCCGGCGTATCTGCTGGGGGGAGAGATCCGGGGCCGTGGATATCCTGGTCATCCAGATTTTGAACTCGATCTTCTACGCGTCGATTCTTTTTCTTATCGCCGCGGGTTTGAGTCTCATCTACGGCGTCATGCGGATCGTCAACCTGGCGCACGGGACTTTTTACGCGCTGGGCGCCTACTTCACCGCTTGGGCGATTGGCAAGGCGGCGGGTGGCATGAATATCGCGGTGCTCTTCCTGTTGCTGCCGGTGGGCGCAGTCGCCGTTGCCGCCGTCGGACTCCTGATCGAGCCGGTGCTGTTCCGGCCGCTTTATGACCGTCCCGAGGAATACATCCTGCTTTTGACCTTCGGCCTGCTGCTGATCCTCGAGGACGTCATGCGGTTTCTGTTCGGCGGCATGCCGCTGACGGCCGGCGTGTTGATGGACAATTTGGGCAGCTTCCCCGTCCTTACCCTCAAATATCCCATCTACAATCTCCTGGTGATCGGCATCGGCGCCCTGGCGGCGGTGGGCCTGTGGGCGTTCATCTATCGCACCAGGTTCGGCGTTATTCTGCGCGCCACCTCGCAAGACCGGCGCATGGCGGCGGCGCTGGGCCTGGACGTGCGGCGCGTCTATATGCTTGCTTTCGCGCTCGGCTGCTTCGTCGCCGGCCTCGGCGGCGCGATCGTCGTGCCGGCGCAGGCGGCGGTGCTGGGTATGGGCGTCGACGCGCTGATCCTGGCGTTCGTCGTCGTGGTGATCGGCGGCCTCGGCAGCCTGGAAGGCGCGATGATCGGCGCGCTGCTTGTCAGCTTCGTCAGGACCGCCGGCATCCAGTTCTTTCCCGAAATCGAGCTCGCGGTGCTCTATCTGATCGCCGCTGTCGTGCTGCTGGTCCGGCCGACCGGACTGTTCGGAAAAGCGTGATGAAGCTCCCCCTGCTCGGCTCCGAAGGGCTTTCCGCCGGGCGGTCGCTGGCGCTGGCGGCGCCGGTCGTCGTCATCCTCGCTGCGATTCCGCAGATGACCGATTCGTACCAGACGCAACTATTGACCTACGGCTTGATCTTCGGCATCGCGGCGCTCGGGTTCAACCTGCTGCTGGGCTATACCGGCCTTCTGTCCTTCGGACATTCCGCGTATTTCGGCGTGGGCGCGTACGCGGCGGCGTTCATGGTCAGGTATTTGGGCGTCGGCTCGATGGAGTTGTACATCCTCGGCGGGCTGCTGGTCACCGGCGTCGTCACCGCCGCGTTCGGCTTCGTGTGCGTCGGCTACACCCGCATCTTCTTCGGCATCCTGACGCTGGCGCTGTCGCAGGTGCTTTGGACGCTCGCCTACAAGTTCTTCTGGGTGACCGGCGGCACCGACGGCATACGCGTGCCCTATCGCACCATGACGCTGCTCGCGGGCGCGCTCGATTTCAGCGGCCCGCGCAGCTATCAACGGTTCATCGGCGTCTATTACTACTATGTCCTGGCGCTATTCATCGCCTGCGTGGCGCTGATGTGGGTGATCGTGCATTCCCCCTTTGGCAAGGCGTTGCAGGCGATCCGCGACAACGAGACGCGCGCGCGATTTCTCGGCATCAGCATCAGGCTCTATCGCTGGATAGCGTTCATGATCTCCGGTTCGTTCGCGGGCCTGGCGGGCATTCTGTGGGTGCCGCTCAACGGGCTGGTGACGCCGGAAATCGTCTATTGGCCGTTTTCGGGCGAAATCGTCTTCATGACTGTTCTTGGAGGATTCCGCAGCTTCACCGGGCCGATCGTCGGCGCGGTCGTCTTCAACTACCTCAAGACCTATGCCGTCGCCTCCACGGAATACTGGCAGGCGGCGCTGGGCATCGTCCTCGTGATCCTGGTGATGGCGTTGCCGACGGGCATCGTCGGCGCGGCGTCGCGATTGGTCGCGCGCGGACGTGCGAAAACCGATGCCCAGGGTGGATCATGAGCCTTCTTAGGACCGTCAAGCTGCGAAAATACTTCGGCGACACGAAGGCGGTCGACGACGTGGATTTCGCGGTCGCCAAGGGCGAGTTCCTTTCATTGGTGGGGTCCAATGGCGCCGGCAAGACCACGCTGGTCAACCTGATCAGTGCGTTTCTGCGCCCCGACGGCGGCCAAATACTCCTGGACGACAAGGACATTACCTTCGCCTCGGTCGACGAACGCCTGCGGGCTGGAATCGCACGCAGCTTTCAGCTTGTGAATCTGTTCGACGATCTGTCCGCCTTCGACAACATCGCGCTGTCGATATTCTCGCGCGAGCGCAAGACGCTCAATCTCATGCGCATCGCCGACCACGACCTGGACGTGCGCCGCGAAGCGGACGACGTGCTGCAGCAATTCGGGCTGAACAACAAACGGAACATCTTGGTGCGCGGGCTGGCGCAGGGCGAGCGCAAGCTGCTGGACGTCGCCGTCGCCTATGCGTTGCGGCCGCGACTGCTATTCCTCGACGAGCCGACCAGCGGCGTCAGCACCCGAAATAAAGTGGAGATCATGGACATCATCTCGTCGGTCGTGCGCGCCGGCAACGTGACCGCCGTCGTGATCGAGCACGACATGGACGTGGTGTTCAAGTATTCCGACCGCATCGTCGCCATGCATCAGGGCTCGATCCTCGCGGACGGCACGCCCGACGAGATCCGCCGCAACGAAGCCGTGGCGGCGAACCTGCTGGGCGCGACTACGCCGGCTTGATGGAGGGGGCGGCGATGGCGGAGGTGCTCGAAGTCCAAGGCATCGATACCTACCGGTCGACGGCCCATATCCTGCACGGCATATCGCTGACCGTGGGCGAGCGCGAGGTGGTGTGCCTGGTCGGGCGCAACGGCGCCGGCAAGACCACGACGATCGAAAGCATCATGGGGCTGCTGCCGGTCAGATCGGGCAGCATTCGGTTTCAGGGGCAGGACATCACCGCGCTGCCCGCGCATCTGCGGGCGCGGCGCGGCCTGGGCTATTCGCCCGAGAACTGCGGCATATTTCCCGACCTGTCGGTGGCCGAGAACCTGTCGATCAGCCGGTGGCTGTCGGAGGAGCGGGCGGCCGGCGGCGGTAACGGGGCGGCCGTCGAAGAGCGCGTGTTTTCCGTCTTCCCCGAGGTCCGCAACCTGACGGGCCGGCGCGGGCTTAACCTGAGCGGCGGTCAGCGCAAGATGGTGGCGATCGCGCGCGCGATGTTCCTGTCGCCGAGTCTGTTGCTGCTCGACGAGGCGTTCGAGGGCCTGGCGCCTGTCGTGGTGTCGCGGTTCCGCGAGGCGGTGATCAATATCAAGGCGCTGGGTATATCCCTGCTGCTGGCGGAATCGAATCTGCCCGCGGCGGCGGCCATCGCCGACAGGCTTTATGCCATCGACCGCGGCGAGATTATTTTTCGCGGGAAACCCAAGGATGCCCTCTCTAACGAGGACGTCATGAAAACGCTGCGCGGATAGCGATTCCGGCGGCGGCATGAGTTGCCGAATCGCAGCAGGGAGCGTTGCGATGAGAGTCCCGGTTGTCGCGCTCGCTTCGCTCGTTGTGCTGACGGCGGTCGCGCCTGTTCGCGCAGGCCATGAGGCGCCGCTTTATCCCTCGTACTACCCGCAGGAGATTCGGGTCGAGGCGATCGAGCCCACCGTCGCCGGGCGCCTGCTGGAGGCGAGCAAGATCCACGCCTATGTCGGCGGCGCGCCGGTGTTCGTGGGACCGGCGCCGGAAACGCTGCGCTTCGTTGAGTCGCTCGGCTCCTATCTGGTCGTGCGCGTGAACCCGGCTTCCGCGGCGTCTAAGAGCAACGGCGGGGCCTGCGCCGTCTTGCGCAAGGCGGTGAGGGCGGTCGCCGCTGGATCGACGGGCTTTGTGGTTCATCCCTATCCGGTCAATGGTTTTCACGCCGACTACCTGCGCCACGCCGACCGGGCCGAAGCCGCGAAGGCGCGGCTGCTCGCCGGTCAGCCGGGTGATGCCGTGGGCCCAAAACCCCGGATGGATGGCGCGATGACGCAAGGCGCGGCATCGCCGGCGGTGGCGGAGTGGGACGCCCGGATCGAGGAAGTCGATGCAAACAGGCTTGTCGCCGGACAGCGGACCGCGTTCAACGGCTGGCTCGGCCCGCCCTGGATCAAGGACGGCTGGTTCCACGCTTATCTGCTGCTGTCTTCGGCTCTAAATGGGCCGGCGCGCGAGCGGGCCGCGGCAATGTTTGCGCGCTTGCAGGCCGGGCGATTCGCAAACCCGGCCGACAGGGTCAACGCCGAACGCGAGCTGGTCGCGGACCTGACCAGGGATTGCTCGGCGGCAGTCGCCGGATACAAGGCGAAGCGCGAGTACTACAGCGCCCAGTATTCCGACGGCATCGAGAACATCGCCTGGGATTCGCATGACGGCTTGAACTCGGCGATTTTTCTTCGCGCGGCCAAGCTCAAGGATTTTCCGTGGAATGGCTGGCTCATCCTCGGCGTCCCGTCGCCGTCCAGGGCCGCGTGGAATCCGTTTGGCGGCTTCACCGACCCGGCCGGGCGCCTGATTTGGTCCGCGCTCGGCGACCCGGGCTTGTTTCCCGAGCCTTACGGGGCCGGCTGGATCATGAACCGGATCGGCGATGTGCGGCCGGCGGCCGGGAAGTGACGCGCGCTTCCCCGTCGCGCTGATGGCAGCCGTGCTGGCCGTGGCCTTGGACGTTTGCGGGCCCGCGTGGCCGGCATTCGCCGCCGAGCTGGTGCAGGCGGAGCGGGTCTTCGACTTGCGCATCGAAGGAGACAAACTCGCGCGTGGCGAGCGCGTCGTCCGCGTCAAGCAGGGCGATGCCGTGCGCCTGCGCTGGACCACGACGGCACCGGTCGACCTGCACCTGCATGGCTACGAAATCGAGCTGCATGTCGAGCCGGGCGCTGTGGCGGAATTGGCGTTCAAGGCGCATGCCACCGGACGGTTTCCAATCCAAATTCATGGCGCGCGCGCGCCGGGCGGCGGCCATCGACACGGGCCGCCGCTGGTCCAAATCGAAGTTCACCCACGCTGACGGCCGCGGGCAATGATGGCACAGGTAAAACAGATCCCTTGGCTCGGAGCGGCGGCGGGCGGCACGATTGTTTTCGCCTCCGGCGTGGCGCACGCCCATGCCTTCGGCGAGCGTTACGATCTGCCATTGCCGCTTCAGCTCTACCTTGCCGGTGCGGCGGCGGCTGTCGTCGCATCGTTCGTCGTCATCGGGCTGTTCGTCAGGAACACGGCATGGCTTCGCCCTTACCCGCGGCTCGATCTGCTCGACAATCCGTTTGGGCGGCTCATCGCGCATCCCGTCACCGTCTTCAGCCTGAAGCTGGTCGCGGTGCTTCTGTTCCTGCTCGTC
>JBQTIS010000061.1:0-3494 GCA_052387895.1 Rhodospirillales bacterium
GCGACTTGCCTCGCGCCGGGGGAGGGGGGACACAAAATCGCGTCCCCTCCCCCTTGTGGGGGGAGGGGTAGGGAGGGGGTGACGCAACTTGATCGGAAAATGCTCTAGAACCACGCCCGCCACGCGTCCCAGGCCGCGACCTGCGCGGCGACGAGCGCGTAGCCCGCGCCGGCCGCGTGTACGCCGTCGCCCTTGCCCAACGCGGCGTGCCAGGCCGGATCGCCGATCAGCTTCGGATAAACCGAGAGATAGGGCACGCCGATCTCCTTGGCCGCCCCGGCGTAGAGCCGGTCGAGCTCGGCGATGCGCTGGTTGGCGAAGTCGTATCGCACGCCCGGGCCCGGCGAGACGCGCTGGCCCGCCTTGTTGACCGGCGCCGGCCCGACCCAGATGGTCGGCTTCCACGCCTTGGCCTCGGCCAACATCGCGCGGGCGTTGGCGATGGATTGCGGCGGCGGCACGCGCACCGAGCCGGCGATGTCGATGGCCGAATCGTTGACGCCGAAGGCGAACACCAGCCTTCCCTCGGCGATCTCGGGCAGGCGCGGCGCCGCCTCCGCGCGCCAGCGCTTCTGGATCAGCGCCGTGGTCTCGGCGCGCACGCCGAGGTTGTAAAGCGACAGGTCGTGGCCCTGCGCCCGCATCGTGCGGCACAGCCGCCCGGGCCAGCCCAGGAACTCCGCGTCGGCCGTGCCGAGCGTGATGCTGTCGCCGATGAAGCAGATTCTAAGGACGGCCATCGCCTGCGCTCTCACTCAGATCCGTCGTTTCAGTTCCGCCAGGCATTCCTCGCGGCCGGCCTTGAAATCGCCCGCTTCCCACCACGCCTCGACGGCGGCGATCAGCTCGCCCACTTTGGGCCCCGGCTTGACGCCCAGCGCCAGCGCGTCGCGGCCCTTGATCGGCAATTCGCGGCGCCTCCAGGCCAGGGCATCGGCCAAGAACGCGGCCCAGGAATCGGCGGCCGAACGCGGCAGCGCGCCGTTGGACGCGGCCTCGGCCCAGGCCATGAGCAGCGCATCGCGCCGCCCGGCGTCGCCGAGCCGGTTGAACGCGCGGCGGCGGTCGGCGCCCATCAGCGCGGGCGTCAGCGCCACGGGCGGGTCGGCCAGTAGCGCCAAGCGGTCGCGCGCGTCGTTCGACAGGCGCAAGCGCTCGGCCACGGCCAGCGCCGCCGCCTTGCCGCCGCCGATCAGCGCCGCCAGCCGGCGGACGGGATCGGCCCCCGGCTTCGCCGCCGCTTCGATGCCGATCAGCGCCGCCAGCCGGTCCAGCCGTCCGGCCTCCGCCAGATAGGCGGCAAGCACCCCCGCCTCCCGCATCAGCCTGAGGATCGGCGCGGGATCGGGCGCTTCCAGCAGCCGCAGCGTTTCCTGTTGCAGCCGTTCGCCCGAGAGCGTGGGCAGCAGCGGCGCGAGACGGCGGCAGGCATCGAGCCCTTCCGCGTCGGGCGCGCCCTTTCCGTAATGGGCATTGAAGCGGAAGAACCGCAGCAGGCGCATCACGTCCTCGCGGATGCGCATCTCGGCGTCGCCGACGAAGCGCACTCTTCCCGCCCGCAAGTCCTCGCGTCCTCCGAAATAGTCGTAGAGCGTGCCGTCGGGAGCGCAGGACATGGCGTTGAAGCTGAAGTCGCGGCGCGAAGCGTCCTCGCGCCAGTCCGCGGTGAACGCCACGACGGCGCGGCGACCGTCGGTGGATATGTCGCGGCGCAGCGTGGTGACCTCGAACGGCCGGTGCTCGGCCACGGCGGTGACCGTGCCGTGCTCGATGCCCGTGGGCACGGCGTGGATGCCCGCGTCCTTCAGCCGCCGCAGCACGACATCGGGCGTTTCGGTGGTGCCGAGATCGATGTCCTTGACCGCGCGGCCCAGCAGCGCGTCGCGCACGCAGCCGCCGACGAAGCGCACCTCCGCCCCGCCGGCCTTGAGCGCCTTCAGGACCGCGAGCGTCGCCGGCGCGGTCATCCAGGGCTGGGGCTCGAGCCGCTGCGGCGCGGTCACTTCGTCTGGCCGGGCACCAGCTTGCCGCCTTCCATATGCGCGGGGACGTATTCGCTGCCCGGCTTGTAGCCGCCGTAGAAGAACTCGATCGTCAGCGACAGCAGCAGCAGCCCCGCGCCGGCGATCCCCAGCCACGACCACGGCACGTCGACCTTGTCGGCCTCGACGCCCGCCGCGCGCGCGCGCCGCGCCACGAACCATGCGTAGATGAAGTACAGCGCCGTGGGCAGGACGATCGGCACGATGACGGAAAAGAGGATTCGCACCATGGAATTCGGGTCAGCGCCGCGCTGCCTCGGGCCTGAGGACTTCCGACAGGTTGACCAGCATGCCGGCCGTGGCGCCCCAGATGTAATAGCCGAGATAGGGCCAGACGTAAAAATGCCTGAGCGCGCCCTTGAACTCGCGCTGGTCCTTGCGGATGTTGGCGGGATCGAGAAAGAACGACAGCGGCACCTCGAACACCTCCACCACCTCGGTCGGATCGGGCGCGAGCATGGCCGGCGGGTCGAGCACGCCGACCACGGGGGTCACCTCGAAGCCGGTTCGCACCACATAGGTGTCGAGTTGGCCCACGACCTCGATCCGCGCCGGCTCCAGCCCCACCTCCTCGCGCGCCTCGCGCAGCGCGCAGGTGACCGCGTCGGCGTCGCATGGGTCGATCCGCCCGCCGGGACAGCTGATCTGCCCGGCGTGGTCGGCCAGATTGGGCGAACGTTGCGTCAGCAGCACGGTCATGCCGCCGGGGCGGTCGACCAGCGGCACCAGCACCGCCGCCGGCTTCAGCGCCTTGCCCAGCGCCGCCAGCTCCCGGCGCCGCGCCTCGGGATTGATCAGATCGGCGTCGCTGCGCCGCGCGGAAGCGCGCGGCTGGGACAGGCGTCTGCGCACCGTCGCGCGGTCGAGTCTGGCCGCCGTCACGGGCACGGGACCTCCGGGCAGTCGCCTTCCGACCGGCCGAGCGGAAAAAACACGCCGCCGCTCCAAACGCCGTAGCGCGAGCGTCCCTCGACGCACTCGCACTGGCCCAACGCCACCAGCTCGTAGTAGACCGGCCGCGCGATGCGCGCCTCGAGGCCGCCGCGCACCGTCACATAGGGCCTGGGCTCCAAGGTCACGGGATCGTGAACCACTCGAATCGGGTGCGCCTTGTCGGCGGCGATTTCGTCGTCCACGTTGGTCCGGAACCGCAGGGACTGGGCGCGCCCCGCGCCGTGCGTCTCGACCGCGACGGCCATGAATGGGGCGTCGTCGACCACAATCCGGCCGCGTTCGGCCGGCGTCACCAGCCAATACGACCCGTCGGCCTCGCGGCGGAGAACCGTGGAGAACAGCCGTACCAAGGCCTTCCGCCCGATGGGCGAACCGCGATAGTGCCACACCCCCTCGCGATCGATCCGCATGTCCAGGTCGCCGCCCAGGACCGGCACGCGAGTTGCACCCCTGCTTGGAGCGGAGCCGGGAGCGGGGCCATCAGCGGGGCCGGAATCG
>JBQTIS010000062.1:0-3929 GCA_052387895.1 Rhodospirillales bacterium
GGCGGCCTGGGGCTCCACGACCCGCCTTTCTTTGTCGGCGACGCCGGCCAGATGCGCCGCCAGCTTTTCGCCGTCCACCCGGCGTAAATCGAAGCGCTGGCAGCGCGACAGCACGGTCACCGGCACCCGGCGGATCTCGGTGGTCGCGAACACGAACTTCACGTGCGGCGGCGGCTCTTCCAGCGTTTTCAGCAGGGCGTTGAACGCGCCCTGCGAAAGCATGTGCACTTCGTCGATGATGTAGACCTTGTAGCGCGCGGAGACCGGCTTATAGCGCACGCCGTCGGTCAAATCGCGGATGTTGTCCACGCCGGTGCGCGAGGCCGCGTCCATCTCGATCACGTCGACATGCCGGTCCTCGGCGATCGCCATGCAATCGGCGCATTTGCCGCAGGGCTCGGCCGTGGGCCCGCCCTTGCCGTCGGGGCCGGTGCAGTTGAGCGCGCGGGCGATGATCCGCGCGGTCGTGGTCTTGCCCACGCCGCGCACGCCCGTCAGCATGAACGCGTGCGCGACGCGGCCGCTGCGAATGGCGTTGGTCAGGATGCGGACCATCGCGTCCTGGCCGATCAGCTGCGTGAAGTCGGCCGGGCGGTACTTGCGCGCCAGCACGCGATAGCCCGCCGCTTCGCCGTCCGCGGCGGCCGTCAGTCCCAGGGTCGGTTCGTCGTTCATGCGCCCGGTCGAGTTCGCGCCCGCTTCATGCGCGGGCGCGTTGTTCTTCGGAATGGGTGGGAGACTGGACGGCGACCCGGCACGAAACTCGTTACGGCTGCTTCCTTCCGGACCTGACCGGGTTGGCGAGGGCGCCGTCCACCGCCAGCCTCCCGGAACTGACTATAGCCTGTGAAAGCCGAGGGGCAAGAGGGACGCGACCGCGGCCCGCGAGGGGCCTGGCCGCCGGCCGGCAACGCGCCCGGAGCTAGACCGCGGCGCGCAGCACGGCGCTGACGGTAAGCTGGTCGTTCACCTTGCCCACGCCGGCTATTTCCTCGGCGGCCACGCGCAACGCGCGGCGCTCGTCCTCCGAGGCCACCAAGCCGTACAGGCTGACTTGGCCGTCCTGCACCGTCACGTTGACCGTCAAGTCGGGCGTCCAGGGCTGCGACTTGAACGACTTGATCACCGCCTCGCGCAACGCGCGGTCGTCCGCGGGCGACCGGGCCTTGCGCGCGCCGGCCGCGGCCAGCGCTTGCAGCAGATTGGCGCGGCTGACGATGCCGACCAGCTTGCCGCCGCGCATCACCGGCACGCGTTTGATGCGGTTGCGCTCCAAAAGGCCCGCGATCTCCGCCAGCTCGGTGTCCTCGCCGACCGTCACCACGTTCGTCGTCATCACGTCCTTGGCGCTCAACCCGTGCGACTTCACGTACTCGGCCGCCAGGTCGCGGGTCTCGCTCAGCATCTCCAGCCACCACGATCGCCGGCGCTCGGTGCCGGTTTCCACGCGGCGCAGCAGATCGCCTTCGCTGACGACGCCGCACAGCCGCCCCTTCTCGCTCACGACCTGCACGGCGCTGATGTGCCGCTTGACCAGGATGCTGGCGACTTCGGCCACGGCCGTATCGGGGCCGACCGTGCAGACTTCGCGCGTCATCACGTCTTTGGCCAGCATGGGTCTTCTCTCCAACAAGAAGTTGCCGTTCGAAGTATTTATATATGGGGCGGGCTTCGGCGGGTTTCATTGACATAAATCAGGGCCGGCTAACCCATCAAGATCGCTGGGAAAACCGGCTGTATCGCGCCCCGGCGCTATACAAGTCCGGGCGCGGTGCCTATATATCTGGCTTGGCAACAGCGGCGGCCTGGAACGTCCGGACGGGGAGCGGAAAACTCATGGGTACATTCAGTCTTTGGCACTGGCTGTTGGTGCTGGTGATCATCCTGATCGTGTTCGGCGCCGGCAAGCTGCCGCGTGTGATGGGCGACTTCGCCAAGGGCATCAAGGCGTTTCGCTCCGGCATGAAGGAAGAGGGGGAGAAGGTCGAGGACCAGGCCAAGCCGGCCGACGCGACCCCCGGCGCCGCGTCCGCCTCGCAGCCGGCGCCCGCGCAGGCCAAATCGGCAGAACCGGAAAAGAAGGCGGTGTGACGGCCGCCGCGGCCGGGCCTCCAGGCGGACCCCAAACGGTCGTCGCGCAGGCGATGCCGTTCCTGTTCCACGAGCCTTACATGGCGCCGTTCTTCGCCGGCGCCGACTGCCCGGCCGACGTGCGCGTGCCGGTGGGCGACGCCACGGCCTGGGCGATGTTCCCCGGCCACAACCGGGTCTACAACAAAATGTGGCTGTGCGGCGTCCAGGGCATTCCGCACGCGCCGCTGCCGATCGCGCCGCCCAAGTTTCCCGTCTACGTCAAGCCGATCACCAATCTTCTGGGCATGAGCATCGGCAGCTTCCGCGCCGACCGGCCCAAGGACCTCGAGCGCTACCGCGCCGGGCATTTCTGGATGGAGTTCCTGACCGGCCCGCATATCAGCACCGACGTGGCGGTGGCCCGGGGCCGCGCCCGTTGGTCGGCGCAGACGCGCGGCCAGCCCATCGACAACGGCCGCTTCAGCCACTGGGAACGGCTGGCCCAAGGCGAACCGGCGCTCGACGCGCTGCTCGGCGGCTGGATCGCCGAGCATCTTCAGGGCTACAGCGGCATCCTCAATTTCGAGACCATCGGCGGCCGAATCATCGAATGCCACCTGCGCATGAGCGTCGAGTTCATCCCGCTCTACGGCAAGGACTGGCTCGACGCCGTGGTACGGCTTTACCGCGACGGAACCTGGCGCTTCGCCGAGACCCGATTCCCGCGCTTCATGGTGCCGTCGTTCACGGAATGGAAGCCGCACGCGGTTGACCGTGCCGCGCTCAAGGCGATCGAGGCGATGCCGGGCGTGCGCGCGGTGTTCACCACGCTCAGCGACGGCATGCCCGAGCTCGGCAACCCGCCCAACGGCCACCGCCGCGCGGTCGTGATCGCCGACACGCTGGACGAGGGCAGGCTTGCCGCGGCGATGATCCCCGAGGCGGTCCGGCCGGTCGACGCGATCGGCGCGGCGCGCGAGAGGCAAACCGCGGAGTTAGGCGGCCGCGCGCGGACCGCCGACAGCGCGGCCGCGACCTCGTCCGGCCCGGTGTAGTCCACGCGCGGATGGCGCGGCCACACCCATTGGAAGCGCTGATAGAACACGGCGCCGTCATGCGGCGGACGCGAGTAATCGTAAGGCCCGAGCGGCCGGAACGCCTCGCGCCGCGCCGCGACATGCTTGAGGTTGCCGCGCTCGGACGCATAAAGCGCCAACGCCGCGCGCTTCCGCGCCGTCTCCGCCTCGCTGAGCTCGAGCACGCTCTCCGTGCCGTTGGCGGCGAAGAACTCCTGGCTGCGGACGCGGCCCCCGGCGAAGCTGTATTCGGCGAACTCCCATACCGCCAGCCGTGCGGCGAACGCGGCGGCCAGGCAGTTGGCGGCGTCGTGGTCCTGGTGGGCGCCTTCGAAGGCGGGCGTCCACAGTGTGTCGGCGCCGAGGCGCCGGATCGCGTCGCCGACCAGCGCCTGCGCCCGGGCCAGGGCCGATTTCAACGTCCGCGCCGGGATGTCCTGGCGGAACGCGACCGAAAAGCCCAGGCGTCGCGCGGCCTCGTCGCTTTCCTCCCGCCGCCGCGCCGCGCGCGCGGCCCGGCTCGCGCGCTGCCACGGCCAAAACTTGTCGGCGGCCGGCACGCCGTCGGTCAGGAACGCCACCCAAACCCCGGCGCCCCGTTCCCGCGCGCGGCCGCTCGCCGCCGCCGCGCCCACGACTTCGTCGTCGGGATGGGGGCTCAGGACCAGGATGCGCCTGCCGAACATCGGCCCCCGCGGAGGTCCGGCCCCGTTCAGGCGCGCGCGCGCGCCTGGCGCTCGTCGATCACGCGGCGCCAGACCGGCAGCAGGTCCTGCCGCA
>JBQTIS010000063.1:0-2853 GCA_052387895.1 Rhodospirillales bacterium
GAACGAGTTCGTGTATCGGCTGCGCGAGGCCCGCCCGCCGACGCAACCTCCGCCGGCCGAGACCGCCAACGCCAAGCCGGCCGAGACAAACCCGGCGGGCGCCAAACCGGCGGCCGCCGCGCCTTGAGGCGCGCGTCGCGCCAAGCCGCCGGGAGACAAGAGGGGAATGACCGACAAACACCGCCTTGGCGAAATTTCGGCCTGCGTGTTCGACGCCTACGGCACGCTGCTGGACTTTTCCTCGGCCGTGCGCCGCAGCCGCGCCGCCAAGCTGCCGAAGGCGAACGAGCTGATCCAGCTCTGGCGATTGAAGCAGCTTGAATATACCTGGCTCAGGAGCCTGATGGGGCGCTTCGCCGATTTCTGGCACGTTACCGGCGACAGCCTGGACTACGCGATGGAGTCGCTGGGCATCGGCGACCCGGCGCTCAGGGCCGAGCTGATGCAGCTTTTCCTGCAGCTCGATCCCTATCCCGAGGCGCCGGCGGTGCTGAAGCGCATCAAGGCCTCGGGCATTCGCACGGCGATCCTGTCGAACGGATCGGTTACGATGCTGGCGGCGGGCGTGGCCTCGGCCAAGCTGCGCGAGCAATTGGACTTCGTAATCTCGGTCGACGAGATCGGCACCTATAAGCCCAGCGCCGCCGTCTATGCCCGCGCGGTAGAGCGCGTGGGCGCGGCGAGCGCCAAGAACATCTGCTTCCTGTCGTCGAACCCGTTCGACGCGCACGGGGCGCAAACCTTCGGCTTCCGCACGGTCTGGGTCAATCGCAACAATCTGGTGCGCGACCGGCTGCCGGGCGTGCCCGAGTTCACGGTGGCGTCGCTCGACGACGTGCCGGGGCTGCTGGGCCTGTGATCGCCGCCGCGCCTAGCACGGGCGGCAAGGCGCCGGCGGCGGCCCCGCCCGGACAGGTCTGGCGCGACCGTTTCTACCGTTCGCGCGACGGCATCCTCTTGCACTACCGCGAATACGGCGACCGCGCCTCGCCCCGCGCGCCGGCGCTGTGCCTGGGCGGGCTTACCCGCAATTGCCAGGATTTCGACCTTCTGGCCCGGCGCCTGGCGCACGAGCGCCGCGTGGTCTGCCCCGACCTGCGCGGGCGCGGCGACAGCGAATTCGATCCGGACTGGCGCAATTACCGCCCCGAGGTCTATCTGGACGACCTGCGCCAATTGATGGCGGTGGCGCGGCTCGAGCATTCGATCGTGATCGGCACGTCGCTGGGCGGCGTTCTGGCCATGGCGATGGGCGTGGCCATGCCGATGGCGCTCAAGGCCGTGGTGCTGAACGACACCGGCCCCGAGTTCGACGTGGCGGGCATCGCCCGCATCATCGACTACGTGGGCGAGGACCTGCCCCAGCCGGACTGGGACAGCGCCGCGCGCCACATGGCCGACCGCTTTCCGCACCTGTCCAAACGCAACGACGAGATTTGGCGGCGGCTGGTGCGCAATTCCTACCGCGAGGGCCCGGACGGGCGCCTGCACGTCAACTGGGACGTCAACCTCGCGCGCGGCCTCAGGCGCCTAGTGCGCGGGCCGCCGCCCGACCTGTGGCCCTATTACCGGTCGCTGAAGAACGTGCCGGTCCTGGCGCTGCGCGGCGCGTGGTCGGACGTGGTGACGGCCGCCACGCTCGACCGCATGGCGGCGGAGAAGCCCGATCTGATCGCCGTCACGGTGCACGACGTGGGCCACGCCCCCACGCTCGAAGAACCCGAAGTGGAGGCTGCGCTCAATGACTTCCTGGCCGATCTCTGAAGCTTCCATGGAAGCGCGCGCGGCGGCGGTGCCGCTGGCCGACATCCAGGCGGCGGCCAAGCGCCTTGCCGGGCAGGCCGTGCCGACCCCGCTTCTGGAATCGCCGGGCCTGAACCGGCTGGTCGGCGGGCGCGTGCTGGTGAAGCCAGAGATGCTCCAGCGCACCGGGTCGTTCAAGTTCCGCGGCGCCTACAACGCGATCAGCCAGATTTCGGCGTCCGCGCGGTCCAAGGGCGTGGTGGCGTTCTCCTCGGGCAACCACGCCCAGGGCGTGGCCGCCGCCGCCCAGATGATGGACATGCCGGCGACCATCGCGATGCCGCGCGACGCGCCGGCGGTCAAGGTCGCCAATACGCGCGCGCTGGGCGCCAGTGTCGAGTTCTTCGACCGCGAACGCGACGACCGCGAGGCGCTGGGCCGCCGGCTGGTGGCGGAAAGCGGCGCCACCCTGATCCCGCCGTTCGACCATCCGCAGGTGATCGCGGGCCAGGGCACCATCGGATTGGAAATCGCCGAGCAGGCCAAGGCGCTGGGCGTCGCGCTCGACGCCGTGGTCGTGCCGTGCGGCGGCGGCGGCCTCATCGCCGGCACGTCCAGCGCGCTCAGCGCGCTGCTGCCGGCGGTTCCGGTCTATTCCGCCGAGCCCGCGGGCTTCGACGACACGGCGCGCTCGCTGGTCTCGGGCAAGCGCGAGCGCGCCGCGGCCGGCGCCAAGTCGTTTTGCGACGCCCTTTTGGCGCCGATGCCGGGCGAGATGACCTTCGCCATCAACCGGCGCACGCTCAAGGGCGGCTTCGCCGTCAGCGACGACGAGGTGGCCCGGGCGATCGCCGCCGCGTTCCTCGACTTGAAGCTGGTGGCCGAGCCGGGCGGCGCGGTGGCGCTGGCCGCGGTGCTGACCCGCAAGCTCGACGCGCGCGGAAAGACGGTGGCCGTGGTGATGTCCGGCGGGAACGTGGATCCGGCGGTGTTCTGCGACGCGCTGAAGCGCGCCGGCGTCTGCGGCCCCGGCGCCTAGGGTCTAGAGCAGTATTTTGTCAGATGGAACCGTCTGCGCCGGAGGGATTTTGCGCCGCGGGCAGGAAAAGG
>JBQTIS010000064.1:0-8551 GCA_052387895.1 Rhodospirillales bacterium
CCGCCTTGCCCGAAGCCGCGCCGGTGACGGCGATCTGGACGAACTTCTCCGCCCCCTCGCCGTCGCGCACGACCTGGAGCGCCAGGTCGCGCGCCAGATCGTCCAGCGCGGCGGCGAATTCGCCGAGCCGCCGGTCGCCCGCCGCGGCGATGCGCGGGTTCCCGGCCTGGCCGGTGGCGCACAGCAGCAGCGTATCGCTGGTCGAGGTGTCGCCGTCGACCGTGGAGCAGTTGAAGGATTGCTTGGTCGCGCGCGCCAGCAGCGGCCGCAGCACGTGGGCGGGTAAGCCGGCGTCGGTGACGATGAAGGCCAGCAGCGTGGCCATGTCGGGCGCGATCATGCCCGAGCCCTTGGCGATGCCGTTGAGCCGGACCGCGGCGCCGCCGATGCGCGCGGCGCGCGTGGCGGTCTTGGGAAAGGTGTCGGTGGTCAGGATCGCCTGGGCGGCCTTCGCCCAGGCATCGGGCGAAAGGTCGCGCGCGAGCGCCGGCATGCGGGATTCGATCTTGCCCCAATCCAACGGCACGCCGATCACGCCGGTCGAGGCGACGAACACCTCGCCGGGCTTGCAGCCCAGCGCCCGGGCGGCCGCCGCGGTGGACCGGCGCACCGCCTCCATTCCCGCCTTGCCGGTGAACGCGTTGGCGTTGCCGGCGTTGACCAGGATGGCGCGCGCCCTGCCCCGCTTGGCGCAGGCGCGGCACCAATCCACCGGGGCGGAGCGGGTGAGCGAGCGCGTCAGCACCGCGGCGGCGGTGCTGCCGGGCGCCAGTTCGATCAGCAGCAGATCGTCGCGGCCCTGGTAGCGGATGCCGCTGTTGGCCGTGGCCATCCTGGCGCCGGCCAGCGGCGGCAGCGCCTGGATGGCGGCCGGCGCCAGCGGCGAACGGGGAAGCGTCATGGAAGCCCCTGATGGCAGCCCTGGGGAAAGCCTCGCGCCGGACCCCGTCAGTTCGGTTTCTTGGGCGGCTCGGCCGGCAGCGGCTTGCCGTCGGGGCCGAAGCGCTCGATCT
This sequence comes from Rhodospirillales bacterium, assembly GCA_052387895.1. Lineage (GTDB taxonomy): Bacteria > Pseudomonadota > Alphaproteobacteria > JAEULC01 > JAEULC01 > JAEULC01. The sequence goes on from JBQTIS010000064.1 coordinate 1,014, forward strand.
TGGCGTTGTTGCGCAGGGTTTCGATGTACTGGCTGACGGTCTGCTGCGAGAGCTGGTTGAAAAGATCCTGGCGCGCCTCGTCGAACGTCACCGGGTTGGCGGAGCGCCGGTCCTCTACCTTGATGACGTGCCAGCCGAACTGGGTCTTCACCGGCGCCGCGCTGATCTCGCCGGTCTTCATGGTGAAGGCCGCGTCGGCGAATTCCTTGACCATCTCGTCCTTGCCGAAGAAGCCGAGGTCGCCGCCGTTCTGCGCCGCCGGGTCCTTCGATTTCTGTTTCGCCAGCGACGCGAAATCGGCGCCGCTGCGGAGCTGCGCGATGATGCCCTTCGCGTCGGCCTCGCTCTCGACCAGGATGTGCCGGGCGCTGACCTCTTCCTTCGGCGGGTTGTCGGCCAGATATTTCTTGTACAGCGTCTGCAGCGCGTCGTCGGTCACCGACTTGTGAACCACGTTCTCCAGCAGCACCTGCTGGATCGCGCGGTCGCGGAAGCTTTCCACGCGCTTGGCGACTTCGGGCGCCTCGCCCAGTTTCTGGCGCTTGCCCTCGGCCAGCAGCAGCTTGTTGCTGATGAGCTGGTTCAAGAGCACGGCCATCAGCCGCTCGACCGGGATCGAGCGGTACTGGTCGGGCAGGTTTTCGGCCGCGTCCTGGATGTCGGACATGCGGCTCGGAGCGCCGTTGACCGCGGCGAGAATCTGGTCGGCGGAGGGCTTCGCCGGCTGCGCCGCGGCGCCGGCCGGCTTGGCCGGCTGGCCCGTCTGGGCGGCGGCCGGCGCCGGGCCCAGGAGCCAAAGAAGGGCGGCCAGGCCGAGGGCCGTCGCCGCGGTTTTCGTGCTGCGCATGAAGGCGCTCCCTTTGCGTTCCATGGACCCGGGGCCGGGCGGGGCGCCAGCCGGCCCCGCGACCGCAGATGCATAGCATACCGGCGCCGCCGATCCATTCAAAACGCTGGCAACCGGGCGCGTTGACAGCCAGGGTCGCAGCGCCTATCTAGCAGCGGGGCCGAAAGCCCTCCAACCCCTCCCGATTCCGAGGAATTCGATGCTCGCGGCCATCGCCAAGCGGCTCTTCGGCACCGCCAACGACCGCTATATCAAGACCCTCGGCGCGGCCGTCGCGGAGATGAACGCCCTGGAGGCGACTCTGGCGCCGCTCAGCGACCAGGAATTGGCCGCCCGCACGCCCGCGCTGCGCGAGCGCCTGGCCAAGGGCGAGACGCTGGACGACGTTCTGCCCGACGCCTTCGCCACGGTGCGCGAGGCGGCCAAGCGCGCGCTCGGCCAGCGCCATTTCGACGTGCAGATGATGGGCGGCATCGTGCTGCACCGGGGCATGATCGCGGAAATGAAGACCGGCGAAGGCAAGACCCTGGTGGCCACCCTGCCGGTCTACCTCAATGCGCTGGAAGGCAAGGGCGTGCACGTGGTCACCGTGAACGACTACCTGGCCGCGCGCGACGCCGAATGGATGGGGCGCATCTACAAGCGGCTGGGATTGACCGTCGGATGCATCGTCCACGGCCTCGACGACGAGCAGCGCCGCGCGGCCTACGCGGCCGACGTGACCTATGGCACCAACAACGAGCTGGGCTTCGACTACCTGCGCGACAACATGAAGTTCCGGCTGACCGATATGGTGCACCGGCCGTTCAACTACGCCATCGTCGACGAGGTGGACTCGATCCTGATCGACGAGGCGCGCACGCCGCTGATCATCTCGGGACCGTCGGAAGATTCGTCCGATCTCTACCGCAAGGTCGACGCGCTGATCCCCAAGCTCGAGCCGGGAGACTACGAGAAGGACGAGAAGCAGCGCACCGTGGCGCTGACCGAGGCGGGCGTGGAGAAGGTCGAATCCATGCTGCGCGACGCCGGCATGCTGAAGGGCGCCAGCATGTACGACATCGAGAACGTGACGCTGGTTCACCACGCCAACCAGGCGCTGCGCGCGCACAAGCTGTTCCAGCGCGACGTGGACTATATCGTCAAGAACGACAAGGTGGTGATCATCGACGAGTTCACCGGCCGCATGATGGAGGGACGGCGCTATTCCGAGGGGCTGCACCAGGCGCTGGAGGCCAAGGAGGACGCCACCATCCAGCAGGAAAACCAGACGCTGGCCTCGATCACCTTCCAGAACTATTTCCGGCTGTACCCCAAGCTCGCCGGCATGACCGGCACGGCGATGACCGAGGCCGGCGAGTTCGCCGACATCTATCGGCTGGAGGTGATCGAGATCCCCACCAACCTGCCGTGCGTGCGCGGAGATTCCGACGACGAGGTTTACCGCTCCAAGCGCGAGAAGTACGGCGCCATCGTCGCGCAGATCGAGGAGTGCCACGCGCGCAAGCAGCCGGTGCTGGTGGGAACGGTCAGCATCGAGAAGTCGGAAGAACTGTCGGAGCTGTTGAAGAAGAAGAAGATCAAGCACCAGGTGCTGAACGCGCGGCACCACGAACAGGAGGCGCTGATCATAGCCCAAGCCGGCCGGACCGGGGCGGTGACCATCGCCACCAACATGGCCGGCCGCGGCACCGACATCCAGCTCGGCGGCAACGTGGAAATGCGCCTGAAGCTGGAGCTGCCGCCCGACGCCGACGAGACGACGCGCGCCCGGCGCGAGGCGCCGATCCGCGCCGAGGTGGCCACGGAAAAGCAGGAAGTTATCGCCGCCGGCGGCCTGTTCGTGCTGGGCACCGAGCGCCACGAAAGCCGGCGCATCGACAACCAGCTGCGCGGCCGCTCGGGCCGCCAGGGCGACCCCGGCGCCAGCAAGTTCTTCGTGTCGCTGGAAGACGACCTGATGCGCATCTTCGGGTCCGAGCGCATGGACACGATGCTGCGCCGCCTGGGCCTGAAGGAAGGCGAAGCCATCATCCATCCCTGGATCAACAAGGCGCTGGAAAAGGCGCAGCAGAAGGTCGAGGCGCGCAACTTCGAGATCCGCAAGCAGCTGCTGAAATACGACGACGTGATGAACGACCAGCGCAAGGTGGTCTACGAGCAGCGCCGCGAGATCATGGACGCGCCCGACGTGGCGCCGACCGTCGAGGAAATGCGCCACGAGACGATCGCCAACATCGTCGCGCGCGCCATTCCCGAGAACGCCTATGTCGAGCAGTGGAACCTGGACCAGCTGCACGAGGAATGCCTCAGGGTGCTCAACCTCGACCTGCCGGTCAGGGACTGGGCCAAGCAAGAAGGCATCGCCGACGCCGAGATCCGCCAGCGCATCACCGAGGCCGCCGACCGCAAGATGGCCGAGAAGGCGGCCAATTACGGCCCCGAGATCATGCGCATGGCCGAGAAGAGCCTGCTGCTGCAGATCCTGGACCAGCAGTGGAAGGAGCATTTGCTGCACCTGGACCATCTGCGCCAGGGCATCAACCTGCGCGCCTACGGCCAGCGCGACCCGCTGAACGAGTACAAGCGCGAGGCCTTCGGCATGTTCGAGGACATGCTGGTGCGGCTGCGCGAGACCGTGACCGGCGTTCTGATGCACGTGGAGCTGCGCGTCAACATGCCGGAGGAGCAGCTTCGGCCCGCGGGCCCGCGCAACGTCCAGGAGACGCATCCGCAAGCCCCGTTGCTGGGCGGGCTGGCCGGCGACGAACCGCCGCCCGCGGAGGAATCCGCGCAGGGCCGGCGCGCCAAGCCGGTGCAGACGCGCAAGAGCGCCGGCGGCAACGGGCCCATGCCCGGCGACCCGGCGAGCTGGGGCCGCGTGCCGCGCAACGCGCCCTGCCCCTGCGGCTCGGGCAAGAAATACAAGCACTGCCACGGCAGCGCGGCCAAGGCCGCCGAATAGGCGGCCCAACCGACGCCGCCGCCGGGTGGCCGGCCGGGCGCGCGGGCTTTCCGCCGCCGGTCAGTTCAGCCCGCTCCTTCCCATTTGCAGAAACCGCTCGCGCCGGCGCTGGCGCAGCGCGCCGCGATCCACGCCCACGAGCTCGCGCAGCGCCGCTTCCAGCGCCTGGCCGACATTGGCGACCGCCTCGTCGCGGGCGCGGTGCGCGCCGCCCAGGGGCTCGTCCACCACCCGGTCGATCACGCCCAGGCGCTGCAGGTCCTGGGCGGTGAGCCTGAGCGCCTCGGCCGCCTCCTTCGCCTGCTCGGCGCTGCGCCACAGGATCGAGGCGCAGCCCTCGGGCGAGATCACCGAGTAGATCGCGTGCTCCAGCATCAGCACGCGGTCGCCGGCGGCCAGCGCGATGGCGCCGCCCGAGCCGCCCTCGCCGATCACCACGCTGATCAGCGGCACGCGCGCGTCCAGGCACGCCTCGATCGAGCGCGCGATCGCCTCGGCCTGGCCGCGCGCCTCGGCGTCGACGCCGGGATAGGCGCCGGGCGTGTCGACCAGCGTGACGACCGGCAGCTCGAAACGCTCGGCCAGCGCCATCAGGCGCCTGGCCTTGCGGTAGCCCTCGGGCCGGGCCATGCCGAAGTTGTGGCGCACGCGGTCCTCGGTGCTGCGGCCCTTCTCGTGACCGATCACCACGACGCTGCGGCCGCGGAACCGGCCGAGGCCGCCCACGACCGCCTTGTCCTCGCCGAACGCCCGGTCGCCGGCCAGCGGCGTGAATTCCTGGATCAAGCCGTCGATATAGTCCGCCGCGTGCGGCCGGTCGGGGTGGCGCGCCACCAGCACCGTCTGCCAGGCCGTCAGCTTGGCGGAGGTCTGGCGCAGCTGGCGGGCGACCTTGGCCTGCAGCTTGGCCACCTCGTCGGCGATCGACACGTCGCCGGTGCTGGCGAGGTGCCGCAGCTCCTCGATCTTGCTTTCGAGCTCCGCGATCGGCTTCTCGAAGTCGAGGAAGTGGCGGGCGGGCCGCCGGTTGTCGCCGGCGTCAGCCGGCATTCGCTTTTCCAGCGGCGGCGCCTATCAGCCTCTCCTTGCCGACGACCGCCTCGGCTTGGCGGATCGAGGCGGCGTCGATTATCTTGCCGTCCAGCGCCACGGCCCCCTTGCCTTCCTTTCGCGCCTTCAGCATCGCGCCGATGATCCTGCGCGCGCGGTCCAGCTCTTCCGCCGACGGGCTGAACGCGGCGTTGGCCAACTCGACCTGGCTGGGGTGGACTGCCCATTTGCCGTCGTAGCCCAGCGCCGCCGCGCGCTTGGCCGCGGCGAGATACCCGTCTGCGTCCTGGAAGTCGCCGAACGGCCCGTCGAGCGGGCGAAGCCCGCGCGCGCGCGCCGCCACCACCAGCCGCGCCAGGCCGTAATGCCAGGGATCGCCCCAGTGCGTTTCGCGCCCGCCGTCGCGGTTCTTGTGCGTCAGCACGGCGTAGTCGGGATTGGCGCCGCCCATCCCCGTGGTGCGCGCGCGCACCGAGCCGGCGAAATCGGCCACGCCGAAATGCAGCGTCTCGTTGCGCAGGCTGGCGGCGGCGATCGCCTCGACATTGGTCATGCCCAGCGCGCTTTCGATGATCAGCTCGAGCCCGATGCGCCGCGTCCAGCCCTTGGCCCGCTCGATCTGCGTCACCAGCATGTCGAGCGCGTATACGTCGGCCGCGACGCCGACCTTGGGGATCATCAGCAGGTCCAGGCGCCTGCCGCCGCGTTCCACCACATCGACCACGTCGCGGTACATGTGCGGCGTGTCCAGCCCGTTGACGCGCACCGAGACGGTCTTGCCTCCCCAATCGATCTCGTTCAGCGCCGCGACGGCGTTCTTGCGCGCCTGGTCCTTTTCGTCGGGCGCGACCGAATCCTCGAGATCGATGAACACGACGTCGGCCGCCGACTTCGCCGCCTTGTCGAAGAACTCCGGCCGGCTGCCCGGGACGGCCAGCTCGCTGCGGTTCAGGCGCGTTCGCGCCTGCTCGACGACGGTGAAGCTCATCAGGCCACTCGGGAACGCGCGGTTGCCGGCAAATCTTGGCGTGACACTAGCCCGTGGCGCAGCGAAGTCAACCCGGCCGCCTGGCGCCGATAGTTGATGTTTCTCAATGTGTTAACCGGATTTTCGCGGCCGCTTGGCCAGCGGGTGATGCTCGCCGACGGTGCGCGCCAGGCGCTCTTTCACCACATGCGTGTAGATCTGGGTGGTGGCGATGTCGGCATGGCCAGCATCTTCTGCACGCTGCGCAGATCGGCGCCGCGGTCCAAGAGATGCGTGGCGAAGGCGTGGCGCCGCACGTGCGGGCTGACCGCGTCGGGATCGAGGCCGGCCGCGCGCGCCGCGTCCTTCAGCAGTTGGCCGAGGCGGCGGCGCGTCAGGTGCCCGCGCGCCCCGCGCGAGGGAAACAGATGGGGCGAGTCGGCGCGGCGCCCGCCGCTTTTCGCCCGGGGAAGAAATCGCGCGCGCACGTCGCGATAGGCGCCGAGCGCCTTCAGCGCCGGCGCGCCCAGCGGCACCAGCCGCTCCTTGCCGCCCTTGCCGCGCACCACGATCGCGCGGACATCGCGCGTCACGGCCGCGTGCGGCAGCGACACCAGCTCGCTGACGCGCATGCCCGTGGCGTAGAGCAGCTCGATGAGCGCGGACAGGCGCAGGCCCTCGGGGCCGCCTTGCCGCGCGGCCGCGTCGATCAGCGCCGCCACCTGTCCTTCGCCGAGCGGCTTGGGCAGGGGCCGGCCGAGGCGCGGCGAGTCCAGCGCCGATGTGGGATCGTCGGCGCGGCGGTCCTCGCCCAGCTCGAAGCGGAAGAACTGGCGCAGCGCCGAGAGCCGCCTGGCCGCGGTGCGCGGCGTCCAGCCGGCGCCGGCGAGGCTTTTCATGTAGGCGCGCAGGTCGGCCGACGCGGCGTTGGCCAGCGTCGCGCCCCGGCGCTTCAGGAACGCCTCGGCGTCGGCCAGGTCGCGGCGATAGGCGGCCAGCGTGTTGTCGGCCGCGCCGCGCTCCGCCGCCATCATTTCGAGAAACGCTTCCGCCGCGTTGGGCAGCGCCGGCGGCGCCGCGGGGCGGCGGCCTCTCATCCCCGCCCCTATCCGCGCGGCCGGTTGTCGGTGGAAAGGATCGCGAACAGCAGATGGTCGGCCCAGGCGCCGTTGATCCGGAGATAGTCGCGGGCGAGGCCTTCCTCGCGGAAGCCGCATTTCAGCAGCAGGCAGCGGCTGGCGACGTTGCCGGGCACGCAGGCGGCCTCGACCCGGCGCAGGCCGAGGCGGTCGAAGGCGAAACCAAGCGCGCAATGCACCGCCTCGGTCATCAGGCCCTGGCGCGCGTAGGGCGCGCCGAGCCAGTAACCCAGTACGCAGGACTCCGACACGCCGCGGCGCACCGCGCCCAGCGTCAAGCCGCCCAGCAGCGCGTCGTCGGCCCTGCGCACGAGGAAGAATCCATAGCCGGTTTCCTCGCGCCATTCCCGCTGCGCGCGCCGGATGCGCCGGCGATAGGAATCGCGCGTCAGCGCGTTGGGCGACCAGCGCGGCTCCCATGGCGTCAGGAACATGCGGCTTTGCTCGCGCAGGTCAGCCCATTGCCGGAAGTCGCCGATGCGCGGGCGGCGCAGATAGAGTCGCGGGCCGGCGCTGACCGCCGAGGACGGCGCCACGCCGCACGCCCCCGCCCCAAGCGACCCGCACACC
>JBQTIS010000065.1:0-10674 GCA_052387895.1 Rhodospirillales bacterium
ACCGCGATGTCGTCGCGCAGCTCTTCCGGCAGGAAGCTCGCCAGCGTCACCCAGTCCGGCACGCGCCCGACCAGCCGGCCCAGGCGATGCAGCGCGACGTCCATCGAGAAATATTCCGACGCTTCGATGTGCAGCGACACCGCCGGGCGCTGCGCCTTGCTGTCGCCATAGGCGCGCAGCAGGTCGAACAGCGTGACGTCGTAACTCGCCTTGTGCGCGGTGATAAGCCCCTCGGGCTCACCGCGGGCGAACACGTCGCGGCCCAGCAGCGGGCGGGCCATCAGCCTGACGCCAGCCTCGCGCATCGCCTCCAGCCGGCGGAGCTGGAAGGCCAGCAGCTCGGCCATCTCCTCGGCGGTGGGGCCCACCTCGGTCTCGTCGGGCGGCAGCAGCAGGCGTGACTTGAGATAGGCCAGCCAGGCCGCCATCACCAGGTAATCGGCGGCTATTTCCAGCCGCACGCGCTTGGCCGCGGCGATGAAGGAGAGGTATTGCTCGGCCAGCGCCAGAATCGAGATCTTGGTCAGGTCGACTTTCTGCTCGCGCGCCAACGCCAGCAGCAGGTCGATCGGGCCCTCGAACCCCTCGATGTTCAAGACCAGCGCGTCGCCCAGCGCAAGCGGCGCCGGCGCTGCGGTCGCCGATTCGTCGAAGTCGTCGCGCCCGGTCATCCGAACGCTCCCGGATCGGCCCTTGAACCAAGGTCAAGAACGCTTGCCATCTAGCTGATTTGCTTCTTTCTTTCCACTCTGTCCGCCAGCCGCCCGGCGGCCCGGACCAAGCGCCTTTTGCCAGGCGCCCGGGCCCGGGGCTTCAAGCATACCGCAGAGGCTGGCCCGGCAGGGATGTCCCGCCGCCAGCGAGCATCGCGGCCAGATGCTCGACCGCCCCGGCGCGGTTCAGCGCCGCCGGCGGGCGGCGCAGCATCTCGCCGTGCTCCAGCCGCGCCAGCGCGGCATCGGTCATGCGCTGGGCGGTCCCGGCGATCTCGCGCATCTCGTCGAGAATGCCGCTGCAATGCAGCACCACGTCGCAACCCGCCGCCAGCGACGCGGCGGTGCGCTCGGCCAGGCTGCCTTTCAGCGCCTGCATGTTGAGGTCGTCGGTCACCAGCAGGCCCTGGAAGCCGATATGGCCGCGAATCACGCGCTCGATCACCGCGCGCGAGGTGGTGGCCGGCGCCTTGTCGTCGATCGCGGCATAGACGATGTGCGCGGTCATCGCCCAAGGCATGTCGTTGAGCATGCGGAACGGCGCGAAATCCGTGCGCTTCAACTCGGCTTCGCTTTCCCGGACCACCGGCAGCTCGCGGTGCGAGTCAACCGTCGAGCGGCCGTGGCCGGGGATGTGCTTGATGATCGGCATGACGCCGCCTTCCAGCAGCCCCTCGCACACCGCGCGGCCGAGCGTGGCCACGAGCTCGGGCGTGGCGCCGTGCGCGCGGTCGCCGACCACGACGTGCGAGCCGGGCGCCGGAATGTCGAGCACCGGCGCGCAATCCACCGTGATGCCCGCGTCCAGCAGCTCCGCCGCAATCAGCCGCGCGTTCAGCCGCGCCGCGCTGCCGGCCGCGGCAAGGTCCCTCGCGGCCAAGCCGCCGAACGTCGCCGCCGACGGCGGCTGGCGCCAATGCGGCGGGCCGAGGCGCGCGACGCGGCCGCCTTCCTGGTCCACCAGGATGGGCGCGCTTTCGCGGCCGACCAGGTCTTTCAATTCTCCGGTCAGCGCCTTCAATTGCGCGGGATTTTCCGCGTTGCGGCGGTTGATGATGAATCCCAGCGGATCGGCGGAAGCGAAGAAGCGCCGCTCCTCGTCCGTCGGCGTCGGCCCGGCTACGCCGAAAATCGCGGCGCGCGGAGCCTTCATTTCGGCAAGCAGCCCTGGTTTTTCGCCCTCAGGGTTTCGCACAGCCTTGTGGCGTCGCCCCTGGTGGCCAATAGTCCGAACAGGACGCGGTAGAACGTGCCGCGGCTGTCGGTATGGGTCTCGATTTCATAGCTGAGGCCGCCTAGCAGATCGGGAAACTTGGCCGCGAGCTTCTTGGCTTCCTGCTCGGCGCCCTCGGGCGACGGCGCGGCCATGAGCGGCACCCGCGCGCCGCCGGCCGGCGCGGCGGCCGCCAGCCGCTGGGAAGCGCTTGCCGATGCGCCAGGCGTTGACGCCGCGGCGACTTGCGGCTGCGACGGAACGGCCGGCGCGGGTTGCGGAATGACCGCCGGGGTGGCCGGCGCGCGTCCGCCCGGAACCAAGCCGCTGCGCGGCGGCGGCGGCGGCGGCGGCGGCACCGCGAGCGTCGAAGGCTTGGCCGGCGGCGTCAGCACGGCCTGCACCTCGGCCATGCTCGGCGCGGGCGCGGGCATCGTCTGGCCCGAGCCGGGCAAAGGCGGCGGCGGAGGCGTGACCACGCCGCCCCCCGCGCCGAGTTGGACGCCGGTTTGGACGCCGGCATCGGCCGGCTGCGGCGCGGCGGAAACGGGCATGGTCGGCGCCGCGGCGGGCTGCGGCGGCTCGCCGGCCGCCGGCGCGGCGGGGCGCTGCATCGGTTCCTCGGGCTTGGGCAGGATGCGCTCGGGGCCCGCACTCGCACTCTGCGCGCCGGGGCGGCCCAGCTCGTACACCCGCATGGTCTGGTTGGGCACTTCCATGCCGCCCGGCGCCGCGGGCCGGACCTTGGCCGGGCTGTCGTCGGCGCGGATCAGCGGCGGGTTCGCCTCGCTGCCGGCGCGGATGCCCTGCTGGTAGGCGTAGTAGACGATCACCACGAACCCGACAACCGCCAGGCTGGCGACGACGATCGGCAGCACCCGGCCGGCGCGGCGGCGCGGGGATTCCTCTTCCTCCAGGTCTTCTTCCGGCTCGTCGTCATAGGGGTCGGGCACGGCCGTGGGCTCGATGCGGGTGTCATCCCTGCCTGTCATCAGCGCATCTCCTTCATGGGTTCGACGCCGAACACCCCAAGCCCCGAGGCGACCACCGTCGCCACCCCCGATACCAGCGCCAGCCTTGCCGTCGTCAATTCGCGGTCCTCGCGCACCAGGAACCGAATCGCGCCTTCGTCGCGGCCGCGCGTCCAAAGCCCGTGGAACGCGGCGGCGACATCATACAGGTAAAACGCCAGGCGGTGCGGCTCATGCGCCTCGGCCGCCGCTTCGATCAGCCGCGGCCAGTTCGCCAGCAGGCGGATCAAAGCAAGCTCGCCCGCGTCGGTCAAGCGCTCCAACGGCCCCTTGGCCAGCGACGCGGCCGAAACGTCGATTCCGGGGAATTCCGCCGCGGCGTTGCGCAGCACCGAATGGGCGCGGGCATGCGCGTATTGCACGTACCAGACCGGGTTGTCGCGCGACTGCTCCTTGACCGCCTTGAGGTCGAAATCCAGCGGCGCGTCGTTCTTGCGGGTCAACATCACGAATCGCACGACGTCCTTGCCGACCGCCTCGACCAGGTCGCGCAAGGTGACGAAGGCGCCGGCGCGTTTGGACATCTTCACGGGCTGACCGCCCTCGGTCAGCTTGACCAGCTGGCAGATCTTGACGTCCAGCGCCCCCCGGCCCCCGGTGATCGCCTTCACCGCGGCCTGCAAGCGGCGCACGTAGCCCGCGTGGTCGGCGCCCCACACGTCGATCATCTCGGAAAAGCCGCGCCGGAACTTGTCGAAGTGGTAGGCGATATCGGACGCGAAATAGGTCCAGCTGCCGTCGGATTTCTTCAACGGCCGGTCGGTGTCGTCGCCGAACTGGGTGGCGCGGAACAGAAGCTGGGGCCTCGGCTCCCAGTCCTCGATCTTCCTGCCCTTGGGCGGTTCGAGCGTACCAGTATAGATCAGGCCTCGATCTGCCAGCGTTTTCAGCGCCGCATCGACAGCGCCAGCCTTGACCAGCGCGAATTCCGAGCTGAACACCTCGTGCCGCACGCCCAGCGCGGCCAGGTCGTCACGGATCAGCGCCATCATCGCGTCCACGGCGTAGAGCCTGAGCGGCGTCAGCCAGTCGGATTCGGGTTTGCCCCGCCATTTCGCGCCGTCGCGCCGGGCCAGCGCCGCGCCCACCGGTTTCAGGTAGTCGCCGGGATAGCAGCCCTCGGGCATCTCGCCGATCGCCTCGCCCAGCGCCTCGCGGTAGCGCAGATGGACCGAGCGCGCCAGCGCGTCGACCTGCGCGCCCGCGTCGTTGATGTAGTACTCGCGCGCGACCTTGAACCCGGCCTTGGCCAGCAGATTGGCGAGCGCGTCGCCGTAAACCGAGCCGCGGGCATGGCCCACATGCAAGGGACCCGTGGGGTTGACCGAGACGTATTCCACATTGACCGGCTTGCCCGCGCCCAGGCCGCTGTCGCCATAGGCCGCGCCGGCCAGAAGCGCCCGGCCGAGCTCGGCCCGCCAGACATCGTCCCTGAGCTTGAGGTTGATGAAACCGGGCCCCGCCACGTCGGCGCCGGTCACCGCGGGATGTTGCGCCAGCCGCTTGGCCAGTTTCTCGGCCAAGCCGCGCGGCGGCACGCCAGCGGGCTTCGCCAGAACCATCGCAACGTTGGTAGCCAGGTCGCCATGTCCGGCCTCGCGCGGCGGCTCCACGGCAACACGCGTGCAGTCAAGTCCGGCGGGCAGACCGCCAGACGCCGCCTCGGCTTCCACCGCCTTAATAACGACGGCGCGAAATTCCTTGAAAACGCTCATTATTTTACAATACCAGGATCGACCAGCCGCTTGTGCTCGTCAAGCGCGAAACGGTCGGTCATGCCGGCCACATAGTCCGCCACCACCCGGGCGGTGGCGGGGGTCCGCTTGCCGCCGGCCTGTTGGCGCCAATCCTCGGGCAGCCGGTCCGGCGCGTCCAAAAACAGCTCGAACAGGTTGCGCACCACGGCCCGGGCGTTGGCGGTCATCCGGTTGACCTTTTCATGGCGGTACATGCGGTCGAAAAGGAACTTTTTTAGGGCGCGGTCGTTGGCGCGCATCCCCTCCGAAAACGCCACGACCGGCCGGCCCAGCCGGCGAACGTCGCCGGCGGATTGGGGCTTGGCCGCCGCCAGACGCCGTTCGGTCTCGGCCAGCATGTCCTCGACCATCGCCCCGATCAGGGCGCGGATGGTTTCGTGGATCAGCCGCCCCCGCTCCAGGCCGGGGTAACGCGCGAGCAGGCCGGCGATCACCGGCCCGACCAGAGGCAGGGGCTTGAGGTCGTCCAGATCGAACAGCCCGGCGCGCAGGCCGTCGTCGACGTCGTGGTTGTTGTAGGCGATGTCGTCGGCCAGGGCCGCCACCTGGGCCTCGGGTCCGGCGAAGGTGCCGAGCTCCAGGTCGTGCCGGGCGTTGTATGCCTTGATCCAAGGCGGCGGATCGGCGACCGGGCCGTTATGCTTGACCACGCCTTCCAGCGTCTCCCAGGCCAGGTTCAGCCCATCGAACTCGGCGTAGCGGCGCTCCAGGCGGGTCAAAATCCGCAAGGTCTGGTCGTTGTGGTCGAAGCCGCCGAACGGTTTCATCGCGGCGTCGAGCGCGTCCTCGCCGGAATGCCCGAACGGCGTGTGACCCAGGTCGTGGGCCAGCGCCAGGGCCTCGGCCAAGTCCTCGTCCAACCCCAGGGCGCGGCTGACGGTGCGGGCGATCTGCGCCACTTCCAGGCTGTGGGTCAGGCGGGTGCGGTAATAATCGCCCTCGTGGTACACGAACACCTGCGTCTTGTATTTTAGGCGCCTAAAGGCGGCGGAGTGGATGATGCGGTCCCGGTCGCGCTGGAACGCGGAGCGCATGCGGCTCTCGGGCTCTGGATGCAGCCGCCCGCGCGACTTATCCGCTCGGCATGCATACACTGCCAGATTCAGTAGGGCCGGCATGGCGGGCACACTACATCTGGGTGAAACCCAAGGCAATCAATGGTTTCGCGGCATTTTTGCCCTGGGCCTCGCGGCGCTTTTGGCATCGCCCGCCCTGGCCGACCAGCGCGTGACGTTCCCCAGCTTCGACGAGGACCTGACCAAGGCCGCGCCCACGATCCTGGACGCCCGGCTCTACCGCCCCGAGGGCACCGGCCCCTTCCCGGCGGTGGTGGGCATGCACGGCTGCGGCGGGCGCGACTTTCGAACGCGCGACGCGCCGCTCAACATCGTCCGCACCTGGGCGGAACGTCTGATGGCGCTCGGCTATGTCGTGCTGTTGCCCGACAGTTTTCGCCCGCGCGGCGTGATGGAAATCTGCACCCAGGAGAAGCCCGCCGTCTCGCCGCTGCGCCACCGGCCGCGCGACGCCTATGGCGCCTTGGCGTGGCTGCGCGCCCAGCCCTATGTGCGGCGCGACGCGACGTTCCTGATCGGCTGGTCGAACGGCGGCATGACCACGCTGGCGGCGCTCCGGGCCGACAATTTCCAGGACCTGCGCCAGCGCGCGGGCGGCGATTTCAACGCCGCCGTGGCGCTCTATCCCGGCTGTGCGTCGCAGGTGAAGAGCAAGTGGACCACGCGCACGCCGCTGTTGATCCTCTCGGGCGCCGAGGACGACTGGACCCCGGCCGAGCCGTGCCGCGAGCTTGCCGCCCGCAGCCGGGGCAACGGCGAGCCGGTGGAATTCCACGCCTATCCCGGCGCGTATCACGGCTTCGACGGCGGCGCCGACAAGCCGGTGCTGCGCGCCGACGTGCCGCGCGCCAGGATCAACGGCAAGGGCGCCGTGACCATCGCCGCCGATCCGGCCGCGCGCGCCGATGCGTTCGTGCGGGCGCCGCGCCATTTCGCGCGCCACGGCGGCATCGCCCCGCCGGAATGAGGGCAATACGTTGTTTTACAACAAGATGGGGGGCGTTCCTGCCGAATTGACTTTGCCGGGCCAATGCCTACATCTTAGCATCCAATAGGAGAGAAACCGGCATGCCCGATACCGCCATGAGCCCCGGCATCACCTTGAGCGAAAGCGCGGCCAAGCGCATCGCTTACCTCGCCGCGCAAGAGGCGCAGCCCGGCCTGATGCTGCGCATCTCGGTCGCGGGCGGCGGCTGCTCGGGCTTCCAGTACGGCTTCGCCTTCGACGACAATAAGAACGACGAGGACCGTCTGTTCGAGCGCAACGGCGCCAGGGTCGTGATCGACGAGACCTCGCTGGAGCTCTTGGCCGGCGCCGAGATCGACTTCGTGGAAGACCTGGTCGGCGCCTCGTTCCAGATCAAGAATCCGAACGCCAAGTCGTCCTGCGGCTGCGGCAACTCGTTTGCGGTCTAGCTTGGCCGCACTCTAGCTTGGCCGTGCTCTAGCCCCGCGCGCCGGCCCGGGAATCAGCGCCGATGAAAATCGCCACCTGGAACGTCAATTCGGTCAAGGCGCGTCTGCAGCACCTGACGCACTGGCTGGAGGCTGCCAAGCCCGACGTGGTGCTGCTGCAAGAGCTGAAATGCGAGACCGACGCGTTTCCGCGACTCGAAATTTCGGCCGCCGGATACGACGCGCTGGCGGTCGGGCAAAAGTCCTATAACGGCGTCGCGATCCTGGCCAAGGGGAAGATCGAAAACCCGGTCCTGGCCTTGGCCGGCGATCGCGGCGACACGCAGGCGCGCTATCTGGAAGCGACGGTCGGGGCGTTGCGCGTGGCGTCGATTTACCTGCCGAACGGCAACCCGGTCGACTCCGACAAGTTCAAGTACAAGCTTGCGTTCTTCGAGCGGCTGGAGCGCCGCGCGCAAGAGCTGCTGGCGGGCGAAGCGCCGGTTCTGCTGGGCGGCGACTGGAACGTCTGCCCGACCGACGAGGACGTCTGGGACCCCAGGGCGATGGCGGGCGATGCGCTGTGCCGGCCGCGGTCCCGCGCCGCGTTCCGGCGCATCCTGTACCAGGGCTGGACCGACGCGATTCGCGCGCTGCACCCCGACGGCCGCCACTACACCTACTGGGACTATTTCCAGAACCGCTACGAACGCGACCACGGGCTTCGAATCGACCATCTGCTGCTGAGCCCGCGCGCCGCCGACCGCCTGAAACAGGCCGGCGTGGACAAGTCCCCGCGCGGTTGGGAAAAAGCCTCGGACCACACGCCGGTTTGGTGCGAGATCGCGGCGTAGCGCGGAAGGCGGCGGTTTCGCGTTGCGCCGGGCCGGGACCGGGCGTAGCCTGAACCGATGAGTAAGCGCATTGCCGTGATTTCAGCGGTCGCGCTGGCGGCCCTGTTGTCCGCGCCCGGGGCGGCCCTGGCCGACTGCACCTGTCGTTATAGCGGCGGCAAGATCGATTTGGGACAGACCATCTGCATAGTCACGCCCCAGGGCCAGCGCCTGGCGCGTTGCGACATGGCGATCAATAACCCGTCCTGGACGTTCCTCGACGCGCCCTGTCCGACCGCGGGGATTGCGCCGGCGCCCGTGCGCTCGCCCCATCACAAGCGCCCCGTCCTGGCCGAGAAGCCGCGCGAGTAGCCGCTGCTCCGATCGGCGAGGGCGCCGTCATGCAGCCCTTGGACTCAACCGCACCCCGGGCCGGAGTTTCTTCCACTTGAGCTTGGTGAGGTCGGCGTGCACCACGCCCGGCGCCGCCACCACCAGGATGGCCTCGGCGAGGGGCTGGAAGTCCGCGCGGAAATGCACCGAGCTTTTCAGGCCCAGGATTTTCATCCCGGGCGGATCGATGCCGACATGGCGGAACATCGCCTGGTCCGCCGCCTGCATCTTGCGCGACGACACCGCCACCTGCACGCCTCCCACCTCCAGCGCCGCCATGGGGCCGAGCTGGATGCGCAGGCCCTTGTAGAACGGCCCGGTGCCGGTGAAGCGCCCGTCATTGAGCTTGCGGACCTTGAAAGTCGCGTTGAACGGCTTATGGCCCGGCACCTTCTTGCCGCCCAGCGCGATGCTGATCTCCGCCCCCGTCCCCGCCCGGTGCGCGATCGCCGCGGCTTCCTCGTCGCACAATATGCCGAGCGCAGCCCCGCTCGCGCGTCCGCGCACCAGCGCCTCCAGCAGCCCCACGCTGTCGGATGGCGCGCCGCCGCCTGAATTGTCCTGCGTGTCGGCCAGCACCACGGGCCTGGCGGAATTCGCGGACAAACGCACGGCCTCGCGCACCGCCTCGTCGGGATCGTAAAGCCGGCCCGCGAAGCCGCCCTCGTTTCTCATCACCAGCCCGGCGATCTCGTCGGCCGCCGCTTGGGCCTTCGCTTGCGTCGCGCCATAGGCCACGACCGAGGGGCCGGCGTCATGGATGTCGGCCAGCGGAAACCCCATCGCCAGCGACACGCCAGCGGGCGCAGTGCGCGCCAATTCGTCGTCGGCCGCGATCACCCGGGCGTAGATCGCCCCGCCCGGCTCGGTGAACGTGCTCTGCCAGGCGATCGGCACCAGGAAGGGAATCTGCCGGAACGCCTTGGCCGGCCGCCCGTCGCCCCGGGCCGCGGCGATGCGCGCCAGCGCGCGCGCGGCGCGCGCGCCGGTCTCGGCCATGTCGATATGCGGATAGGTGCGATAGGCGACCAGCGCGTCGGCGTGCGCGACCATCGCCGGCGTGACGTTGGCGTGCAGGTCCAGGCTGGCCACCACCGGCAAACTCGCACCCACCAGCGCGCGGACTCGGGCCAGAAGCTCGCCCTCGCCGTCGTCGAGATGCTCGGTCACCATGGCGCCGTGCAGATCGAGGTAGAGGGCGTCGATCTTGCCGGCCTCGCGTTGCAAGTCCTCTTTCAGCATCGCCCAGAAGCGCTCGAACGCATCGCGCGTCACCTGCGCCGAGGGCGAGGCGTTGGCCCAGGTCAACGGCACGACCGCGTGCCCCTCGGCCTTGAGCGCGTCGATCGCGCCCGCGGCCGGCAGGTTGGCGCCCGCCACCGCCTCGAGCAGCTCGGGACCGCGCGACAAGCCGGGCCAGCCGCCGGGCGTGACGAAATCCTGCCACGTCGCCGGCATCGGCGCGAAGGTGTTGGTTTCGTGCTGGATGCCGCCGACGGCGACGCGGAGACGGGACATGGGAGCCTGCGGTCCTTTCCGGTTCTAGCGCCTGCCGTAGCATACCCGAGGCTTCACGGAAATGTGACAAGCGCCGCGCGAATGCCTTCTTCAGTTCCAGTGTTAGCCTGACGGGAGCCAGGGGGAAAAACCATCATGAACATCCGCCACGCCGCGCTCGCGGCCGCGACGCTGCTGATCGCCGCGCCGACGCAGGCACAGAACCCGTTCGAGCAGGTGGCGCAGGCCGCGCCGGCCGTGCGCGAGATCGTCAAGATCGCGGGCGAGGTGTACCGCTTTCGCAACAACAACCACTACTCGGTGTTCGCGGTGACGCCCCAGGGCATCATCGCCACCGACCCGATCGACGCCGCGGCGGCCGAATGGCTGAAGGGCGAATTCAAGTCACGCTTCAACCAGGCCGCCAAGTACCTGATCTATAGCCACGACCACCGCGATCATATCGCCGGCGGTCAGGTGTTCGCCGACACGGCGACCGTCGTGGCGCATGAGCGCGCCAAGGACGTGATCGTGGGCGAGAAGCGCCCGACGGCGGTGCCGCAAGTGACATTCAGCGACAACATGACCATCGAACTGGGCGGAACCGTGGTCGAGCTCAGCTTCGTCGGCAAGAACCATTCCGACAACTCGCTGGTCATGCGTTTCCCCAGGGAGCGCATCGTGTTCGCGGTCGATTTCATTCCCGTGAATTCGCTGCCGTTCCGCGATCTGCCCGACGCGTATCTCGACGAGTGGGTCGATTCGC
>JBQTIS010000066.1:0-2005 GCA_052387895.1 Rhodospirillales bacterium
TGGCAGCCGCATGTCGCGGCCTTCGCCCGGCGCTTCACGGTGATCCTGCACGACCATCGCGGCACCGGCGAGAGCAGCCGCACGATCATGGAATACTCGGTCGGCCAGATGGCGGACGACCTGTTGCAGCTGCTCGACCACCTAAAGATCGAGCGCGCGCATCTGGTCGGGCATTCCACCGGCGGCGCCATCGGCCAGACCGTGGCGCTGGACGCGCCCAAGCGCCTCGACCGGCTGGTGATCAGCGCGAGCTGGACCGCGGCCGACGCCTATTTCAAGCGCCTGTTCGAGTTCCGCGCCGAGGTGCTGCGCAAGGCCGGGGCGCTGGCCTACATGCAGGGCATGACGCTGTTCGGCGTGGCCAGCGACTATCTGCGCGACCACGCCCGCGAGTTCGACGCCGAGGAGCGCGCCACCGCCCGGTCGATGACGCCGGAGATCGTGCTCGGCCGCATCGCCGCGATCCTGCGCTTCGACCGCGCGGGCGAGCTCGGCCGCATCAGGACGCCCACGCTCATATCAGGCGCGCGCGACGACCTGATCACCCCCGCCTATTTCAGCGAGCGCCTGGCGGCCGCGATCCCCGGCGCCAGGCTGGCGATGGTCGAGCACGGCGGGCACCTCTACCCGCGCGTCCACCCCGCGCGCTTCCAGGAAACCGTGCTGGACTTCCTGATCGGCGGGTGAGGCCGGATCTCCGTTCGGCATCCGCCGTCATGCCCGGCCTTCGGACTTGATCCGGGGCTTGACCCACGGCTGTCCGGTTGAGCATTCGATGTTCTCCATGGAAGAAGCCGTCATCGCCACCTCGGGCCTTCGCCCCTCGGTGTCCCGGCGATCCACGTCGTCAGGCCGTAAAACCATTGCCGAACAAGGGCTGCGGCCGCTCGCCCGCCAATTGCCTGAACCCCGACGTGGATGGCCGCGACAAGCGCGGCCATGACGACCTGGTGTTGGGTGCCATCGAGGAGCGGCTACTTCCGCGCCCGCCTTATGTCCCTGGGCTTGGGCGCGAGGGCCGGGTTTTCGCCCGCGTGCAGACGCCCGAGGAACTCGATCAGCGCGTTGAGCTGGCGCGTCGCCTCGGCGCGCACGCGCCCCGGCTCGATGCCGCTCCAGTCGTAGAAGCCCTTGCCGGTGGCAAGGCCGTTGTCGCCGGCGGCCGCCAGCGCCTGCACGTCCGGGTTGGGCGTGCGGTCGTGCGCCAGGTCAGGCACGATGCCGCGCTGCGCCGTGGCGTGCACGCCGAGGCCGCTGATGTCCTTCTGCCGGATCAGGCCGGTGATGCACATGCGCGGGCCCAGCACGTGCCGGGCCACGTCGTCCACGTCGGCGACCGTGCAGGCGCCGGCCGAGATCAGGTGATAGGCCTCGTGCAGGATGGCGTGCTGGATGCGGTTGATGAGGAACCCCACGACCGGCGCGCGCATCACGATCGCGCGCTTGCCGGTCCGGGCCATCGCCGCCGCCACGCGCTCGAGCGTCCGGGGATCGGTCTGCGTGCCCGCGATCACCTCGACCATCGGGAACACCTCGGCCGGCTGGAAATAGTGCGCGCCGAGGAAGCGCCCGGGGTGCTTCATGCCGGCGAACAGCGCGTCGAGATCGAGGCTCGAGGTGTTGCTGGCGATCAGGGTCGCGGCCGGCAGGGCGGTTTCGAGCTTCCGGTAGAGCGCGCGCTTGATCTCGAGATCCTCGGGCACCGACTCGATCACCAGGTCGGGCGCCTGTTTCGGCGGCCCGGCCGCGACTTTCACGCCCGGCGGGACGTCGGCGAGCGAGCCGGCGCGCCGGCTCATCAGCCAGGTCTCGAACCCGCCCGCGGCGACGCTCTTGGCGATGCCCAGGCCCATCACCCCCGCGCCCGCCACCAGCACGCGCCGGATCGGCCCGCCCCCGTCGCCGTCGCTTTCGGTCATGAACCGCACTCCTTAACTTAACGCCCCAACGCCCCGCCCGATCGCCCGCCCATGCGCGAGCCGCGGCCGGGAATGACCAAAACGCT
>JBQTIS010000067.1:0-2334 GCA_052387895.1 Rhodospirillales bacterium
ACGGTCTTCAATAACTGGGCACTTTCCGCGCTTAACCGGACAGGCGTGGACAACCCCCGGATCGAGTCCGGGGGCGCGCATGACGGGATGCGATCACAACCCGATATGCCGCTGCAATATGTCGGGCCGGGCCTTGAGCTCGTCGCTCGGCCCGTCGAACACCACGCTGCCCTTGACCAGGATCACGTTGCGGTCGGCGATGGCCAAGAGGTCGCGCACGTTCTTGTCGACGATCACGGTGGCGAGCCCGCCTTGCTTGAGCTCGCGCACCACCGCCCAGATCTCGCGGCGGATCAGCGGCGCCAGGCCCTCGGTCGCCTCGTCCAGGAAAAGCACGTCGGGATTGGTGCATAGCGCGCGGCCGATCGCCAGCATCTGCTGCTCGCCGCCCGACAGCGTCGCGCCGCTGGCGTTGATCCGCTCGGCCAGGCGCGGGAAGGTTTCCAGCGCGCGCGCGACCGTCCAGCGCGATTTGCCGTCGCGCCCGCGTTCGTCGCGAGGGGGCCGCGCGGCCATCGCCAGGTTCTCGCGCACGCTGAGCCGCGGAAAGATCGCGCGGCCCTCGGGCACGTAGCCCAAGCCCAGGCGCGCGATGCGGTGCGGCGGGCTGCCGGTCATGTCGCGGCCCCTGATCCTGACCGTGCCGCGGCGCGGCGGCACCAGGCCCAGGATCGCGCGCAGGGTGGTGGTCTTGCCCATGCCGTTGCGGCCCATCAGCGCCACGGTTTCGCCCCCGGCGACGCGGAAATCGACGCCGTGCAGCACGTGGCTTTCCTGGTAGAAGACGTGCAGGCCCCGGGCTTCGATCAACGGGGCTTCGATCAACGGGGCTTCGATCAACGGGGCCTCGATCGGCGCGGCGGTCACGACGCGCCCTCGCCCAGATAGGCTTCCTGCACCTGCGCGTTGGCGCGGATCTCATCCGGCGCGCCGGTGGCCAGCACCCCGCCGTTGACCATGACGGTGACGGTTTGGGCGATGGCGAACACCGCGTCCATGTCGTGTTCGATCATCACCAGCGTGTGCCCCTCGGCCAGGCGCTTCAGCAGCGCCAGCACCCCGGCGCTTTCCTCCGGCCCCATGCCGGCGAGCGGTTCGTCCAGCAGCAGCAGCTCGGGCTCGGTCGCCAGCAGCATGGCGATCTCGATCTGGCGTTGCTCGCCGTAGCTGAGCTCCGCGGCGCGGCGGTCGCCGCGGAGCCCAAGGCCGCATAGCTCCAGCGCCCTTGCCGCGCGTTCCCGCGCCAGATTGCGCGCGCGCGCCGGCCGCAGCATGTCGAACGCCCCGGGCAGGCGCGCCTGGGCCGCGAGCCAGCAATTCTCGAACGCGGTGTAGTCGCGGAAGATGTTGGTCTTCTGGTAGCTGCGGCCGATGCCGAGCCGCGCCACCTCGTGCGGCTGCCAGGCGGTGATGTCCCGGCCCTGGTAGCGCACCGATCCGGCGCTGGGGCGAAGGTCGCCCGACAATAGGTTGATCAGCGTGGTCTTGCCGGCGCCGTTGGGACCGACGATCGCGTGCACCCGGCCGCGCTCGATGCCGAGGCTCACGTCCTGCACGGCCGCCAGGCCGCCGAACAGGCGCGTCAGCCCGGCGGTTTCCAGCAGCGCCTCAGCCATCGCCGTTCTCGCGCTTGGGCTTGAGCGCCGCCGCGACGCGCGCCGGCAGGCCGGCGATGCCCTGGGGCAAAAGCAGCGCCACGGCCATCACGAACAACCCCTCGATCAACAGCCAGCGGTCGGTCAAGGTGGCGAAGTAGTCCTCCATCAGCAGCAGCACGAAGGCGCCGATCACCGGCCCGAACAGCGTGCCCATGCCGCCCAGGATGACGATCATCAGCACATGGCCCGATTCGTGCCAGCCCAGATAGGCGGGGGTGGCGAAGGTGCTGCGCGAGGCCTCGAGGAACCCGGCCAGGCCCGCCAGCGCCCCCGCCACCACGAAGGCGGTCAGCTTGTAGCGCTGCACGTCGTAGCCCAAGGCCCGCATGCGCCCCTCGTTGGCGCGGATGCCGACCAGCGCGTGACCGAACGGGCTGCGCAGCATCACGCTCAAAAGCGCGAAGGCGCCGACCAGCGAGCCCAGGACCAAGTAATAGAACTGCGCGCGGTTGTCGAAGTCGATCAGCGCGACGCCGCCCAGCGCCAGCGAGGGGCGCGAGGCTATGTTCATGCCGTCGGTGCCGCCCCAGTAGAGCTGGTCGTTGAAGAAGTAATAGGCCATCTGCGCCAGGGCCAGGGTGATCATGATGAAATAGACCCCGGCGGTGCGGATCGAGATCCAGCCGATCGCCGCCGACAGCAGCGCCGCCGAGCCCAGCGAAGCGGGCAGCACGAC
>JBQTIS010000068.1:0-3030 GCA_052387895.1 Rhodospirillales bacterium
ATGATCGGGTGCGCGATCGAGCGGGTGCGCGCGGCGCGCTGCACCAGGCCGAACAGCGAGTCCACCGCCGCGCGGGCGCGCCCGGTCTCGTAGCCCTCCATGCCGTAGGCCTTGACGTGGCGCGCGCCCTGGAAGCTTTGGCCGAACAGCGTGACCAGGCGCCCGATCTGCGTTTGGGTGCGGGTGGCGACCTTGCGCATGCGCTTGCCGATCCTGAGGATCGGGAACACCGCCAGCGGGAAGATCACGAACGCGGCCAGCGCCAGGGCCCAGTCCTGGCGGAACATCACGACGATCAGCAGCAGCAGCGTGAGGGTGTCCTTGCCGATCGAGGTCAGCGTCATCGACACCGTGCCGCGCATCATGCCCACGTCGTTGACCAGCCGCGAGACCAGCGTGCCCGAAGGCGTGGCGTGGAACGTGGCAAGGTCGGCGCGGATCAGCCGGCCGTAGAGGTCGATCTGCAGGTCCGAGACGATGCGCTGGCCGACGAAGCTCATCAGCATGGCCTGGCCGTAAGTCGCCATGCCCTTGACGAAGAACGTCGCCAGCACGGCGGCCGAAACCCAGCTCAGCATGGCGGCGTCGCGGTTGACGAACACGCCGTCGATGATCGGCTCCATCAGCTGGGCAAGCGCGGCGGTGGACGCGGCGCCCAGCACCATGCACAAACCTGCCAGCGCCAGGCGCCGCCAGTGCGGGCGCACGTGCTCGAGAATCAACCGGCGCATCAGCGCGCGCGTGGAATCCTCGAACGCGATCTTGCCGACGGGAGAATCCTGCACCCTGGCCGTCCGCTGCTTGGGTTTATGGGGGTTGATGCCGGCCGGACCATAGCACGGAGCCCCCGGCCCGGCCAAACCGCGGCTCCGGACGGGCAACCGGGTTACATTATTGCCCGTAAGGCCCTAAACTGCCGTCAAACAGGGCTTTTCGGAGCACCGCCATGACGCTGGACACCAAGACGACGCTGGACACCAAGACGACGCTGGACAGCAAGACCCGCATCGAGCTCGAGGCCGCCGCGTTCCGCCGGTTGGTCGAGCATCTGCGCAAGCGCACCGACGTGCAGAACATCGACCTGATGAACCTGGCGGGGTTCTGCCGCAACTGCCTCAGCAAGTGGTATTTGGCCGAGGCCGAGGCGCGCGGCGTGAAGATGACCGACCCCGAGGCGCGCCAGACCGTCTACGGCATGCCCTACGAGGAATGGAAGAAAAAATACAGCCGGGAAGCCACGCCCGAGCAGATGGCGAAGCTGAAAGAAGCGGCCAAGGACCACAAGCACTAACCCTATCCCCGTCATCCACAGCTTGAGCACGCGCCGCCGCGGCGGCTAAGGTCGCGCCTGGTCATCCGGTGAAGGATTGGAGCGCTTGCGGTGGACGGGGTAGCGGGACGGGCCGCCAAGAAGGGCGGGGTGGACGCGGGCCGGCTGAAATCGCTGGTCGAGCGGATCGAGAAGCTGGAGGAAGAGCGCGGCGGCATCTCCGGCGACATACGCGAGGTTTACAGCGAGGCCAAGTCGGCGGGCTACGACACCCGCATCATGCGCCAGGTCGTGCGCCTGCGGAAACTGGACAAGGCCGACCGCGCCGAGCAGGAAGAACTGCTGGAGCTTTATCTCGACGCTGTGGGCGGCTAGGCTCCCGGCCTGTACCGCAACAGGCCAGTCGGGAGCCCTTATATGCCTGAAACGCACCCCGCCCGCACGGGCGGGCGCATCCTGATCGACGCCCTGGCGTTGAACGGCGCCGACACGATTTTCTGCGTCCCCGGCGAGAGCTACCTGGCCGCGCTGGACGCGCTGCACGACACCCAGCAGATCCGCACCATCGTCTGCCGCCAGGAGGGCGGCGCCGCCATGATGGCCGAAGCCTATGGCAAGCTGACGGGCAAGCCCGGCCTTTGCTTCGTGACGCGCGGTCCCGGCGCCAGCAACGCGGCCTCGGGCCTGCACGTCGCGGCGCAGGATTGCACGCCGATGATCCTGTTCGTGGGCCAGGTGGACCGCCAAACCCTGGACCGCGAGGCGTTCCAGGAAATCGACTTCAAGCAGATGTTCGCCGGCCAGGCCAAGTTCGTGGGCCAGATCGCCGACCCCAGGCGCGTGCCCGAGTTCGTCAACCGCGCGTTCCAGATCGCGACCTCGGGCCGGCCGGGCCCGGTAGTGCTGGCGCTGCCCGAGGACATGCTGACCGACACCGCGGCGGTGCCGGACGCGGCGCCCTCGCGGGGCGCGCAAGGCCTGCCCGAGCCGCAACAGATGCGCGCGGTGCGCGCGCTGCTGGAAACGGCCGAGCGGCCGATCATGGTGGTGGGCGGCAGCGTGTGGGACGCGGACGCGGCCGAAGCGGCGAAAACCTTCGCCGCGGCCAACGAGCTGCCGGTGTACGCCACCTTCCGCCGCCAGGACATGGTGGACAACGCGTACCGAGGCTACGCCGGATACCTGGGCGTGGCGATGGCGCCGAGCGCCGCCAAGCGCGCGCGCCAGAGCGACTTGGTGCTGGCCCTGGGCACGCGGCTGGGCGACGTGGAGACCGACGGCTATCAGATGTTCGCGCTGCCGCGCCCGGCGCAGAAGATCATCCACGTGTTCCCCGATCCCGACGAGATCGGGCGGGTGTGGCAGGCGGACCTGGCGGTGGTGGCCTCGCCGATCGCCGCGGCCAAGGCGCTGGCGGCGCTGCCGCCGATCAAGAATCCGCGCTGGTCGGCCTGGACCAAGGCCGCGCGCGCGGAATACGAGGCGGATTCCAAACCGCAGCAAACGCCCGGCCCGGTGGACATGGCGGCGATCGTGCGGCACCTGAGCGACACGCTGCCGCCCGACGCCATCATCACCAACGGCGCGGGCAACTACGCCGTCTGGGCGCATCGCTATTACACCTTCCGCAAGTACCGCACGCAGCTTGCGCCGACCAGCGGGTCGATGGGCTATGGCCTGCCCGCGGCGGTGGCGGCCAAGCTCGTGCATCCCGAGCGCGCCGTGGTGTGCTTTTCCGGCGACGGGTGCCTGATGATGAC
>JBQTIS010000069.1:0-12509 GCA_052387895.1 Rhodospirillales bacterium
GAAACGCACCGTCGAAGACGCCTGGCGTCACATCGGAGCCCTCGTCGCCGCAATCCAGCCCCACGAATGCTCCAACTACTTCGCCAACGCAGGATACGCTTCAGACAATCAGTGAAACGCTCTAGAACGGTTTCAGTCCGGCGCGTTCAGGAAACGGGCCTGAGCAGCGCTTCCTCGGGGCAGACGTCCCAACGCGGCGCCTTGGCCTGGCGGCGAAGCCAGTTCCAGACCTGGCGCGCGAAGCAGGCGATCGCTTCGCTGCGCAGCACACGGGCGCGCCGGGCGTAGGTCTGGATCAGTTCGGGGCTCAAGCGGATCGGCCGCGTGGCATGGGCGCCGGTGGGGCTCAAGGACAGGGAAATGCGGTCCGTCATGGCTGCTCTCCTTATCGTTCGATGGAGGCATGCTAATTGATGACATCTAAAGCGATAATCCGTATAATGGAAATAATATTAGTGAATTTTTTTCACTTATTATCGCAGAAATCCTGGGTTTCGGGAGGGATGGTTTGCGGTTCGCGGGCGACATCGAGGCGTTCGTGCGGGTGGTCGAGGCCGGCGGCTTCACCCCCGCGGCGCGCGCGCTGGGCATGACGCCCTCGGCGGTCAGCAAGCTGGTGTCGCGGCTCGAGGACCGCTTGGGCGCGCGCCTGTTCCGCCGCACCACGCGCCGCCTGGGCCTGACCGAGGCGGGCGCGGCGTTCCATCGCCACGCCAGCCGCATCGTCCAGGACATCGCCGACGCCGAGCTCGCGGTGACGCGGCTCAGCGACGCGCCGCGCGGCCTGTTGCGCGTGTCGGCGGCGGTGACCTTCGGCCTGCACCAGATCCAGCCCCTGGTGCCCGAGTTCCTGGAACGCTACCCGGAAATCCGGCTGGACTTGAGCCTGAGCGACGTGTTCGTGGACCTTGTGCAGGAGGGCTACGACGTGGCGATCCGCGCCGGGCCCCTGAGCGACGCCAGCCTGATCGCGCGCAAGCTTGGCGATTTCGGCCGCGTGTTCGTGGCCTCGCCCGCGTACATAGAGCGCCACGGCCGGCCGCGCGCGCCCGACGAGCTGAAGCGCCACAACTGCATCATGTTCGCCCAGCCGCAGTTGAACCAATGGCCGTTCCGCGATCCCAAGACGGGCCGGGCGTTTTCTGTCGAGGTCGGCGGCAACGTGATCGCCAACAACGGCGAGACCGTGCTGCAAATGGCGATCCTGGGCGTAGGCATCGCCAGGCTGGGCGAATTCAGCGCCGGCCCGCCGGCCAAGGCCGGGCTGCTGGCGCCGCTATTGGAAGAGTTCAACAGCCGCGACCCGCTGACCATCTCGGCGGTCTATCCCACGCGCCGGCACCTGCCGCCCAAGGTCACGGCGTTCGTCGACTTCCTGGCCGCGAAGTTCCTGCCCAAGCCGCCCTGGGCGTGACGATAATCCCGGCGGGATGGTTGCACCGCATCGGAGAAAGCGACGCTCGTCAAAAAATTCTTTGCGCCTTCGATGAACTCACCCGGGTCCCGGACTTTGACATGCTAACGGCTATTCTACGTCGGTGGGGCCATTCAAGCTGACAAGGTTCGAAGGCCGGGTCAAGCCCGGCCATGACGATCGAGAGTCGGCGCATGGCGGGTGCGCGCGGCCAGCGGCCGCCGCTAATACGCGTACTCCTTGAACGCCTGGTCGATGTCGCCGTTCCAGGCGCCGCGATAGCGCGCGATGAGGCGCTCGGCCGGGGTTTCGCCGCTGTCGGCGATCTCGAACAGGGTTTCGAGGAAGCACGACTCGTCGGGACAGCCGACCTCGCCCTTGGCGCGCCGGCGCAGCCCTTCCTTGGCGATGGCGAGGGTCTTGAGCGCGAGCTCCCGCACCGTGCCGCCGCCGCCGGCCTTCATGAATCCGGTCTTGAGCGCCGCGCGCGGCACCTCGCGGCGCAGATACGCGTGGTCCTCCAGCGTCCAGTCCTTCACCAGCTCGGCCGCTTGGCTGAGCGCCCCCTTGTCGTAGAGCAGCCCCACCCACAGGGCGGGCAGCGCGCACAAGCGCCGCCACGGGCCGCCGTCGGCCCCGCGCATCTCGAGGTATTTCTTCAGCCGCACCTCGGGGAACACGGTCGTGACGTGGTCGGCCCAATCGTTGATGGTGGGGATCTCGCCCGGCAGCGCGGGCAGGCGGCCCTTCATGAATTCGCGGAAAGACTGGCCGCTGGCGTCGACATACCGGCCCTCGCGGTAGACGAAATACATCGGCACGTCGAGCAGGTAGTCGACATAGCGCTCGAAGCCGAAGCCCTTTTCGAACACGAACGGCAAGATGCCGCAGCGGTCGGGGTCGGTGTCGGTCCAGACATGGCTGCGGTAGCTCAAGAAGCCGCTGGGCTTGCCCTCGACGAACGGCGAGTTGGCGAACAGCGCCGTGGCCACGGGCTGCAAGGCCAGCGACACGCGGAACTTCGCCGCCATGTCGGCTTCGGACTCGAAGTCCAGATTGGTCTGCACCGTGCAGGTGCGCAGCATCATGTCGAGGCCGAGCTTGCCCCTTTTCGGCATGTAGTCGCGCATGATGCGGTAGCGGCCCTTGGGCATCCACGGCACGTCCTGGCGCTTCCATTTCGGGTCGAAGCCCAGGCCGATCATGCCGATGCCGAGTTCGTGGCCCACCGCCTTCACCTGGTCCAGGTGCTCGTGCACCTCGTTGCAGGTGTCGTGGATCGAGATCACGGTGCGGCCCGACAACTCGACCTGCCCGCCCGGCTCGAGCGTCACGCTGCCGCCCTCGGGGCGCGAAAGCGCGATGACGTTGCCGTTCTCCTCGACCCCTTGCCAGCCGAAGCGCATCAGCCCTTTCAGCAGCGCGGCGATGCCGTCCGGCCCGCCATAGGGCAGGCGTTTCAGGTCCGCGAGCCGGAACGCGAACTTCTCGTGCTCGGTGCCGATGCGCCACGCCTTGGGCGGCTTCGAGCCCGAGGCGATCCAGTCGACGAGCTGGCGCTTGTCGGTGATCGGTTCGCCGCCGGATTTGGGCGGAGCGGACATGCGGCCTCTCTCCAATTCGTCCAGTTTTGGGATTAAACCACAGAGGCACAGAGACACGGAGAGGATTTTTCCGAGCGGCGGCGAGAGCGGGTCGCGTACAAGCCCGTTTCTCTGTGCTTCTGTGTCTCTGTGGTCAGGTTCTGCCGCGCCAATTGCCGGCGGCGGCGTGGAACACCGCCACCGCCGCCAGCGCCGCGGTGTCGGCGCGCATCACCAGCGGCCCCAGCGCGACCGGCGTAACAAAGGGCAGGCGCTTGAGCGCGTCAAGCTCGGCGTCGTGGAACCCGCCCTCGGGGCCGGTCAGGATCGCGGGGCGCGCTTGGGCGGGATGGCGCGCGGCGGCTTCGTCCAGGGGCTCGGCCGTGCCCTTCTCGGCGCAGAGATAGAGAAGGCGGTCCCGGGGCCAGTCCTCAAGCGCGCGCTCGAGCGGGACGGCCGCGCGCAAGTCCGGCGCCGACAGGCCGCCGCATTGCTGGGCCGCCTCGATCGCGTTGGCGCGCAGCCGATTGAGGTTCACGCGCTCGACCGATGTGTGGCGCGTCATGACCGGCCACAGCAGCGTGACGCCCAGCTCGGTCGCCTTCTCCGCCAGGAAGTCGATGTTGGCGCGCTTGATCGGCGCGAAAAGCAGCCACAGATCGGCCGCGGGCCTGGGCGGCGGAGGCTGCGGGCGCAGGCGCTCGGCCACCGCCAACGCGGCCCCGCCCTTGCCGAGCTTGTCGATCCGCGCGGCGAACTCGCCGTCCCTGCCGTTGAATAGCGCGACCGCGGCGCCGGGCTTCAAGCGCAGCACGTTCCTGAGGTAATGCGCCTGTTCCCCGCCCAGCGCCACGGACGCGCCCGGGGCGAGATCGGCGGCGACGTAGAGGCGGGTTTCGACTTGCGCGGCCATGCCCGGTCCATTGCGGCCGGGACAAGTCCGGCCGCGGCGAATAAACTAGCAGCATGACGGGCAAGCGCCACCATCCATGACCCCGGCCAGCGACATACCCAAAGGCAACTGGATCGACCGGATGCCGGCGGCGGCGCGGCCGTATCTGAGACTGATGCGGCTGGACCGGCCGATCGGCGCCTGGCTGCTGCTGATCCCGTGCTGGTGGGGCGCGGCGCTGGCGGCCGACCGGGGCGGCTTCGGCGGCTGGCCCGACCCGTGGCTGATGGTCCTGTTCGCCGTCGGCGCGATCGTCATGCGCGGGGCGGGCTGCACCTTCAACGACATCGTCGACCGCCACATCGACCGGCGCGTGGCGCGCACCGCCGACCGGCCGGTGGCCAGCGGCGCGGTCAGCGTGTTCGAGGCGCTATTGTTCATGGGCGCGCAAAGGCTGGCGGGCCTGGGCGTGCTTTTGTGCCTCAACCGCGCGGCCGTGTGGCTGGGGCTGCTGTCGCTGGCGCTGGTGGTGTTGTACCCCTTCATGAAGCGGTACATGTGGTGGCCGCAGGCGGTGCTGGGCCTGGCGTTCAACTGGGGCGCGCTGCTCGGCTACGTGGCGGTGACCGGAGGGCTGGAGCAGCCCGCGCTTTGGCTTTACGCCGCAGGCATCGCCTGGACGCTTGGCTACGACACGATCTACGCGCACCAGGACAAGGAGGACGACGCGCTGATCGGCGTGAAGTCCTCGGCCTTGTGGCTGGGCGAGCTTTTGACCCAGCCGTTCCTGGGGCTCACCTACATGGCGGCGGCGCTGTTCCTGTTGATAGCGGGATTGAAAGCGGGATTGGGCTGGCCCTTCTACCTGGGCCTGGCGCTGGCAACACTGCATCTGTTGTGGCAGGCATGGAAGGTCGAGACTGACGATCCGCAGGATTGCCTCCGCAAGTTCCGCTCCAACCGCGACGTGGGGCTTTTGATCTTCGCCGCCATCGTGCTGGGCCGGCTGGCGGGATGACCGTGGCGCCGAGTGAAGCTACAGTCCGGCCACGGCATCTGCCGCTTGGGTGACGGAGAATGCAATGAACACCACGTGGCTGGTCGTCGGCGCGATCGCGTTGGTCGTGCTGTTCGCGATCGTGCTTTACAACCGCCTGGTCGCCGGCCGCAACCAGGTCGAGGCCGCCTGGCGGCAGATCGACGTGCAGCTGAAGCGCCGGCACGACCTGGTGCCGAACCTGGTCGAATCGGTCAAGGGCTACATGGGCCACGAGCAGGATACGCTGACCGCCGTGATCAAGGCGCGCAACGCCGCCGTGGCGGCCGCCCAGGGCCCGCGCGAGGGCCAGATCCAGGCCGAAACCGCGCTGGCCGGCGTGCTGGGACGGCTGTTCGCGCTGGCCGAATCCTATCCCCAGCTCAAGGCCAACGAGAACGTCATGCAGCTTCAGGAGGAGCTGACCAGCACCGAGAACAGGATCGGCTTCGCCCGCCAGCATTACAACGATTCGGTGATGGCGCAGAACACGCGGGTGGAAAGCTTCCCCGCCATGCTGGTGGCGGGTCCGCTGAGCTTCGCCAAGCATCCCTATTTCGAGGCCGAGGAGCAGGCGCGCGAGGCGCCGAAGGTGAAGCTGCGCTGACGGCGGCGGGCGCAAGCGATGGCGGGGCCCTGGAGCCGGGGCGAATCGGACGCGCCGCCGCCAGCGGCGGCCGGCCGGCCGACCGTTCCGCCCGTGCACTTGACGCGGACCGACTTTCACGCGGCGATCCGCAGGAACCGGCGCAACACGGCGTTCCTGTGCGCGACGCTGACCGTTATCGGCATGATCGCGGGAGGCGGAATCGGCTGGGCGTTCGGCGTGATGGCGGACCCCGAGGGCGACGGCGCGCTGGCCGCGGCCTGGGCCCTGCTGGCCGCGGCGTTCATGCTGGTCTTCAGCCTCGGCTGGACCGGCGTAGCGCTGCTGTTCGGCGACCGCATCGTGCTGGGCCTGACCGGCGCGCGCGCGGCCAGCAAGACCGACGCTCCGGTGCTCCACAACGTGGTCGAGGAGATGGCGCTGGCCGCGGGCCTGCCCGTGCCGCGCGTGATGATCGTCGAAACCGAGGCGCTGAACGCCTTCGCCACGGGCATGCGCCCGGAGAAGGCCGCAGTCGCCGTCACGCGCGGCCTGTTGAACGCGCTCAGCCGCGACGAGCTGCAGGGCGTGGTGGCGCATGAGATGGGCCACGTCGCCAACAACGACGTGCTGTATATGACGGCGGTGGGCGTGCTGGTCGGGCTGATCGTGGTGGTGAGCGACCTGGCGCTGCGCAGCACGCGCTTCATGGCCTGGGGCGGCGGCGGACGCAGGAGCGGCGGGCGCAAGGGCGGCGGGGGGCTCGTGATCGTCGCCATCGTCGTGCTGCTGCTGATCGGGCTGTTGTCGCCGGTCATGGCCAAGTTCGTGCAGATGGCGGTGTCGCGCCAGCGCGAATTCCTGGCCGACGCCACCTCGGTGAAGCTGACGCGCAACCCGCTGGGCCTGATCGGGGCGCTGCGCAAGCTGGACGCCGCGCCCGTGCGCTGGGACGACGCCAGCCGGGCCGTGCAGCACATGTTCATCGTCAATCCGTTCAAGAAGTTCGGCGAAAACGCCTCGGCGCTGATGGCCACGCACCCCTCGCTCGAGCAGCGCATCCAACGCCTGCAGGCGCTGGGCTGAGGCCGGCGTGGCAGCCGAAGCGCCGGCCCGCGCAAGCGACCCCGTCGCTTTCATCCGCGCCTGGACCGTCGTGGCCCCGCCGCCGCTGGCGCCCGAGCTCAGGCTGCACCTCGCCGGCCCGGTGACGCCGCTGTGGGAGGCGACCGAGAAAACGCTTCGGCGCGAGCAACTGCCGCCGCCCTATTGGGCTTTTGCCTGGCCGGGCGGCCAGGCGCTGGCGCGCTACCTGCTGGACCGGCCGGAGGAGGTCGCGGGGCGGCGCGTGCTCGACTTCGCCGCGGGCTCGGGCATTGCCGGCATCGCCGCGGCCAGGGCGGGCGCGGCCGAGGTGACCGCCTCGGAGCTGGACGAGTTCGCGCGCGCGGCGATCGCGCTGAACGCCGGGTTGAACGCGGTCGAGGTGCGGCCGTCGCCCGAGGAATATTGCGCCGGCGGCGGGGCGTTTGACGTCATCCTGGCGGGCGACGTGTGCTACGAGCGGGCGATGGCCGAGCGCGTGTGGCCCTGGCTCAAAGCATCGGCGGCGCGCGGCGCCCATGTGCTGCTGGCCGATCCCGGCCGCGCCTACCTGCCGAAACAAGGACTGCGCGAGGTCGCGCGCTATGCCGTGCCGACGACGCTGGAATTGGAGGACCGCGCCATGCGCCAGACCGCCGTGTACCGCGTTATGGGATAAACGACGCCAAGACATGGAGGCGCCAAGGGAAATCGAGCGCGCCTTGTCGCCGCCGCTTTGCCCGGTTCCACTGCGCCGGATACCGCTCTAGAATTGCCGCCGGGAATGGAACCTCCGGGGGTTTCGCGGATGGGGGACGGGCCGGACCTTAGATACGGCGAGCAGCCGGGCCTGCGCTTCGCCTGCGTGCTGGACGGCCGGGGCGGCGCGCGCGACCTGGACTGGCCGGGCGTCGAGGCGTGGAAGCCCGAGGACGGCGCGCTGTGGGTGCACCTGGAACGCGACGATCCCGCGGCCCAGGCGTGGCTGCGCGCGCGCTCGTCGATCGACCGCTTCGCGATCGAGGCGCTGTTGGCCGAGGAGACGCGGCCCAGGATCGACGGCTACGACGGCGACGCGGTGCTGGCGATCCTGCGCGGCGTCAACCGCGCCGAGTCCGGCGAGGCGGTCGACCTGGTGCCGACCCATCTGTGGATCGACAACCGGCGCATCATCAGCCTGCGCGACAAGGACCACTACCTGATGGCGCTGCGCGACATCCGCGAGGTGCTGGCCAAGGGCAAGGGCCCGACGCGCGTGGGCGCGCTGTTCGCCCGCATCGCCGAAAAGCTGGTGAAGAACCTGGAGCCGGTGATCGTCGAGCTGGAGGACAGCGCCGACACGCTGGACGAAAGGCTGCTGGCCGACCCCACGCCGGAATGCCGCCGGCAGCTGAGCGAACTGCGCCGCCAGGCGATCAATCTGCGCCGCTACCTGGCGCCGCAGCGCGAGGCCCTGTTCCGCATCCAAGACGAAGACGCGGCTTGGCTGCACAAGCGCGACAAGATCCGGCTGCGCGAGGTCACCGACAAGGTGCTGCGGCACCTGGAGAACCTGGACGCGATCCGCGACCGCGCCACGATCCTGCACGAGGACCTGGCGGCGCAGATCGCCGAGCAGCACGCCAAGGCCTCGAACCGCCTGACCTTGATCGCTGCGGTGCTGCTGCCCCCCAGCCTGTTCGCGGGCCTTCTGGGCTCGAACGTCGCGGGCATTCCGCTGCACGACCACCCCTGGGCATTCGCCGCCGTGGTGGCGGTCGCGCTGGCGCTGTTCCCGATTGAGATTTGGGTTCTGCGCCGGATGAAGTGGCTGTAGCGCCCTGCGCGCACTATAGTCCGCCGGCCATGCCCTATTCCTCGCTGCGCGACTTCATGGAGCGCCTGGAACAATCCGGGCGGCTTAAGCGCGTCAAGGAGCCGGTCTCGCCCAAGCTGGAGATGACCGAGATCCAGACGCGCCTGATCGCCGAGGGCGGGCCGGCGGTGCTGTTCGAGAACGTGGTCGAGCAGGCCCAGGGAACCAATAAGAAGTTCGCCATGCCCGTCCTGGTCAACCTGTTCGGCACGGTCGAGCGCGTGGCCTGGGGCATGGACCGCGAGCCCGATCGGTTGCGCGAGGTCGGCGAGACGCTGGCGTTCCTGCGCCAGCCCGAGCCGCCGCAGGGCTGGCGCGACGCGGTCGAGCTGCTGCCGCTGGTCAAGACGCTCTTGGCGATGAAGCCGAAAACGCAAACCAGCGCGCCGTGCCAGGAGGTGGTGCTGCAAGGAGCGGACATCGATCTGGGCCGGCTGCCGATCCAGACCTGCTGGCCGGGCGAGCCCGCGCCGCTGATCACCTGGCCTTTGGTCGTGACCAAGGGACCGGGCAAGCGGCGCGAGGACGACTACAACCTGGGCATCTACCGCATGCAGGCGATCGGCCGCGACAAGACCTTGATGCGCTGGCTGAAGCATAGGGGCGGCGCGCAGCATCACGCGCGCTGGAAAAAGGAGAAGACCGAGCCCCTGCCGGCGGCCGCGGTGATCGGCGCCGATCCCGGCACGATCCTGGCGGCGGTGACGCCTGTGCCCGACACCATGTCGGAATACACCTTCGCCGGCCTGTTGCGCGGGCGGCGCGTCGAGCTGGCGGATTGCAAGACCGTGCCGCTCAAAGTGCCGGCCGAAGCCGAGATCGTGCTGGAAGGCCATGTCTCGCTGGACGATTATCGCGACGAAGGCCCTTACGGCGACCACACCGGCTATTACAATGCGGTCGAGCAGTTTCCCGTGTTCACGATCAGCGCCATGACGATGAGGCGCGACCCGATCTATCTATCGACCTATACCGGGCGGCCGCCGGACGAGCCCAGCGTGCTGGGCCAGGCGCTCAACGAGGTGTTCAGTCCGCTGTTCCAGCAGCAATTCCCCGAGATCGTGGATTTCTGGCTGCCGCCGGAGGGCTGCTCGTACCGCATCGCGGTGGTGGCGATGAAGAAGGCCTATCCCGGCCACGCCAAGCGCGTGATGATGGCGGTGTGGAGCTATCTACGCCAGTTCATGTACACGAAATGGGTGATCGTGGTGGACGACGACATCGACGCGCGCGACTGGAAGGACGTGATGTGGGCGGTGGCCACGCGCATGGACCCGGCGCGCGACATCACGCTGATCGAGAACACGCCGATCGACTATCTCGACTTCGCCTCGCCGCAATCCGGCCTGGGCTCGAAGATAGGCCTGGACGCCACGAACAAGTGGCCGCCGGAAACCTCGCGCGACTGGGGCGCCAAGATCAGGATGAGCGACGAGGTGATCCGCACGGTCACCGAGAAATGGCCGCGCCTCGGTTTGCCGGTAAGCGGCAAGCCGGTCTGGCGCTGACGGCGCCCCGTCCCACCCCCGGGTTGGCGCTAAGGGGCGGGGCGGCGTAGAGTTCGCCTATCTAGCCCTTAGGCCAAACGGGGGAGGCCGGCCGTGAACTGGTTCCTGGGCTGCATGTCGGGGTTTATGGGGTTCCTGTGCCGCATCTTCGGCGTGACGCCGGACAAGATCAGGGAAGAGAAGGAAAAGAACCCCTCGCCCACCCGGAAAGACTAAACAGCCAACCACACGGATACAGAGCCACAGAGCGGGGCCTTGGGGGATTCGGCGTTTCCTCCGTGTCTCCGTGCCTCTGCGGTTTACCTGCGTTGCGGCGCTTGACTGGGCCGTCGCATCCGCTACTCTCCCGCCCCATGGCGCAACGCAACCTGGATCTGCTGCCGATTATTCGACTGTGCCGCTAGCGGCACGGGCCGGCCGCCCCATTGCAAAAGCGGCCCAAGGTCGAAGCAGCAAGTCAGGTCAGGCGCGTCATGTATTCCCCACCCCGGTTTTCCGTTCGTTCGTTCGCTAACGCCCGTATTGCGCCGGTCGATTCCGTTTCGGCGGCAATCGACGCGCTGCTGCCGTCGCTGCGACTGATTACCGGCCGCCGGCGCCCGTATAGGGCATAACCGGCGGCCATCCCAGGGCGCGGTTGCGCGCCCGCCCAGTCCCACGTGCAGCGATCCTTTTTTCAAGCGAGACAACCCATGACCATGCAACGAGTCCCATCCGAGAAATACGCGGCCTTCCCGCCGGTCGAGCTTCGCGACCGGCGCTGGCCCGGCCGCGTCATATCAAAGCCGCCGGCGTGGTGCAGCGTCGATCTGCGCGACGGCAACCAGGCGCTGGTCGAGCCGATGGACGCCGAACGCAAGACCCGCATGTTCAGCCTGCTGGTCAAGCTGGGCTTCAAGGAGATCGAGGTGGGTTTCCCCGCCGCCTCGCAGACCGATTTCGATTTTGTGCGCCGGATCATCGACCGGGGCATGGCGCCCGGGGACGTGACCATCCAGGTGCTGACCCAGGCGCGCGACGAGCTGATCGACCGCACCTTCGAGGCGTGCCGGGGCGCGCGGCGCGTCATCATGCACCTCTACAACTCCACCTCGACGCTCCAGCGCCGCGTGGTGTTCGGGCTCGACCGCGCCGGAATAACCGAGATCGCGGTCAGGGGCGCCCGCCGCGTGCTGAAGAACGCGCAAAGCCGGCCGGAAACGCAGTGGGTGTTCCAGTACTCGCCCGAAAGCTTCACCGGCACCGAGCTGGATTACGCCCGCGACGTCTGCGCGGCGGTGGCCGAAGTGTGGCGGCCGACGCCCCGGAACAAGATGATCCTAAACCTGCCGGCGACGGTGGAGATGGCCACGCCCAACGTCTATGCCGACCAGATCGAGTGGTGCCACCGCAATTTCAAGCACCGGGACTCTTTCATTCTCAGCCTTCACCCGCACAACGACCGCGGCACGGGCGTGGCCGCGGCCGAGCTGGGCGTCATGGCCGGGGCCGAGCGCGTCGAGGGCACGCTGTTCGGCAACGGCGAGCGCACCGGCAATGTCTGCCTCGTGACGCTGGCCTTGAACCTCTACTCGCAGGGCGTCGACCCGGGCCTCGACTTCTCCGACATCGACGCGGTGCGCCGCACGGTCGAGCACTGCAACCAGCTTCCGGTCCATCCGCGCCATCCCTATGGCGGCGACCTGGTGTTCACCGCCTTCTCGGGCTCGCACCAGGACGCGATCAAGAAAGGGTTCGAGGCGCTGAAGTCGAGCAATAGCAAGCAATGGGAGGTCCCCTACCTGCCGATCGACCCGGCCGACCTGGGGCGCAGCTACGAGGCGATCATCCGCGTCAACAGCCAGTCGGGAAAGGGAGGCGTGGCCTATGTGCTGAAGGCCGACTATGGCCTCGACCTGCCGCGGAGGCTGCAAATCGAGTTCAGCAAGGCGATCCAGGCGATCGCCGATGGGACCGGCAAGGAGATCATGCCCGAGCTGATCTGGGACACGTTCAAGGCCGAGTACCTGGACCGCGAAGCGCCGCTGAAATTCGTCGACCACGCGACCTGGCCCGACGCCGCGCGGCCCGGCAGCCGGCTGATCGACGCAGAGATCACAGAGAACGGCCGGCCCCGGCGCCTCCGAGGCAGCGGCAACGGGCCGATCGCGGCCTATGTCGACGCGCTGGCAAAGCACGCGGGCGTGAGCCTCAAGGTCAAGGACTACCACGAGCACGCCGTGGGCCAGGGGGCGGACGCCACGGCCGTGGCCTATATCGAGGCCGAGACCGCCGGGGGCGCTGCGGTCTGGGGCGCAGGCATGGACCCCAACATCGTCGCCGCGTCGCTGAAGGCCGTCACCTCGGCCGCGAACCGGGCGGGAGGATAGGGACTGAGAAAACCACCAAGACACCAAGGCGCCAAGGAAACCCGCCGCGCGGCCCTCGGCCGCGGCATCGCCCCCCACTTGGTGTCTTGGCGCCGTGGTGGTTGTGCGGGTTCGGGTTTCCCCCGGCCGCTGCGCCTCCGCGCTTGAACCATACGGGTGCCGGGCGATCGGGGTAGAATACGC
>JBQTIS010000070.1:0-7054 GCA_052387895.1 Rhodospirillales bacterium
TGCGCGCGGCCTCGGCCGCGGCGTCGGCGGCCTCGGCCGGAGCCCGGGCGCCCGCGTCGGCCGCGGCCGGGCCGATCGTGCGCTTGCGCTTGACCTCGACGGTGACGGTCTTGCTGCGGCCGTGCGAGAAGCTCTGCCTGACCTGTCCGGTCTCGACGGTCTTCTTCAGCTCCAGCGTGCCGCGCGGGGCAAGGCTGAGCTTTTTCTTGTCGCTGTGCGTGTCCTTGCTTTCGGTCATGCTTTGTCGCTGCCCCGTTCGTCAACCCGTGCCGGGCGCAAGCCCGCAAGACGCAGTGAATCGTCGATCAGGCGCCGGCCGAGCTCGCCCGCGGCGACCGCCGCGTGCACGGCGCGGTCGCGGCCGAAGGCGCGGCCGATCTCCTCGGCGCTCAAGGTCTCGATCAGCGCGACGCCGTCCGGCGGCCTGCCCGCGCGGCGCCGGGCGTCCGCGCCGGCGTCGCGCGCCAGCAGCAATACCCGCGCGCGGCCCGCGGCGGCGACTTCGGCCGCTTTTTCGGCGCCGCCGACCGCCTGGCCGGCGCGGCGCGCCAGGCCCAGAGCGTCGACCATGCGCTGCACCAGCAGCTTTTCCACCAGCCCGGCGAGATCGCCGGGCGCGGCGGCGGGCGCGGAGAAGGCGCGGTTGAACAGCTTCTTCCTCACCGCGGCGGCGATGGCCTCGGCGCTGGGCGCGACCCAGGCCCCGCGCCCGGGCAGTCGGCCGGCCAGATCGGGCGTCACCGCGCCATCGGGCGACAGCGCGAAGCGCAGCAGGCGCCGGCGCGGCGCTTCGCGGCCGGTGGCGATGCAGCGGCGCATCGGCTCGGCCGCGCGCTCGGCGCGGGCCGCGCCTGCTGCGTTCTGGTTCATCGCCGTTGCCAGGTTCATTGCCGTGCCGTTCGCCCTTTTCCTCAAGCGCCCTTGGCCGTCTCGGTCTTGGCCGTCTCGGTTTTGGCCGTCTCGGTTTTGGCCGTCTCGGTCTTGGCTGCGGCCGCGTCGTCCTTGTCGAACCAGTGCTGGCGCGCGGCCATGATGGCGGCGTTGGCCTGTTCCTCGGTGAACTCCATGCCCTTCAGGGTTTCCAGCAGCTCGTCCGAGGCCAGGTCGGCGAAATCGTCCAGCGTCTTGACGCCCGCCTCGCCCAGCTTGGCCATCATCTCCGACGTGATGCCGGGCAGGGCGGCCACCTCGTCGGTGACGCCCAGTTCCTTGCGCTGGGCCGCGAAGCGCGCCTCGCGCTCCTCGAGCCAGGCGACGGCGCGCTTTTTCAGCTCCGCGGCGATGTTGTCGTCGAAGCCCTCGATCGCCGCCAGCTCCTCGGACGGCACCAGCGAGATTTCCTCGATCGTGCTGAACCCTTCGGTGACCAGCAGGTGCGCGATGACCTCTTCCACGTCCAGCGCGTCGATGAACAGCTGCGAGCGGGTCTTGAACTCCTCCTGGCGGCGCTCGGACTCCTCGCGCTCGGTCAGGATGTCGATGTTCCAGCCCGTCAGCATCGAGGCCAGGCGCACGTTCTGCCCGCGCCGGCCGATCGCCAGCGACAGCTGCTCGTCGGGCACCACCACGTCGATGCGGTGCGCGTCCTCGTCGAGCACCACCTTGGCGACCTCGGCCGGGGCCAGCGCGTTGACCACGAAGGTCGCCGGATCCTGCGACCAGGGGATGATGTCGATCTTCTCGCCTTGCAATTCGCTCACCACCGCCTGCACGCGGCTGCCGCGCATGCCGACGCAGGCGCCCACCGGGTCGATGCCGCTGTCGTGCGAGATGACGGCGATCTTGGCGCGGCTGCCGGGATCGCGCGCCACCGCCTTGATCTCGATGATGTTGTCGTAGATCTCGGGAACCTCCTGGGCGAACAGCTTGGCCATGAACTGCGGGTGGGTGCGCGACATGAAGATCTGCGGCCCGCGCTGCTCGCGCCGCACGTCGTAGACATAGGCGCGCACACGGTCGCCGCGGCGGAAATTCTCGCGCGGCAGCATCTCGTCGCGGCGCAGGATCGCCTCGGCGCGGCCGAGGTCGACGGTCACGTTGCCGAATTCCAGCCGCTTGACCAGGCCGTTGACGATCTCGCCGACGCGGTTCTTGTATTCCTCGAACTGGCGGTCGCGCTCGGCCTCGCGCACCTTCTGCACGATCACCTGCTTGGCGGTCTGCGCGGCGATGCGGCCGAAGTCGATCGGCGGCAGCTCGTCGACAATGAAGCCGCCCGGCTCGATCGCCGGGTCCAGCTTCTTGGCCGCGCCCAGCGGAATCTGCGTGGCCTCGTTCTCCACCGGATCGGCCGCCTGGCGGTAGCGCGCCAGCCGCACCGAGCCGTTGTTGCGGTCGATGGTGGCGCGGATGTCGTGCTCGTGGCCGTATTTCGAGCGGCCGGCCTTTTGGATCGCCAGCTCCATCGCTTCCAGCACCTGCTCGCGCTCGATGCCCTTTTCGCGGGCCACCGCATCGGCCACCTGAAGCAACTCAATGCGGGGTATCGTCACCGTTTCCATGATCCTTCTCGCGTCCCGGCGGACGTCCCTTGAACCTTCAGTGTTGCGCGCCGCGGCGCAGGCTGGCCGCGATCAACTCGTCGGTCAGCACCAGCTTGGCGCGCTCGATCTCATTGAGCGGCAGGGCCACTTCGCCTTCCTCGGTCCTGACGCGCACCGCGTCGTTGTCGAGGCCCAAAAGCCGGCCGCGGAAGCGCCGGCGGCCGCCGACCGGCCAGCGGGTTTCGAGCTTCGCCTCGTAGCCGGCGAAGCGCTGATAGTCGGCCGGACGGATGAGCGGGCGGTCGATGCCGGGCGAGCTGACCTCGAGTATGTAGGAAGCCGGCAGCGGATCCGCCACGTCGATCAGGGCGGAAACCGCGCGGCTGACCTCGGTGCAATCCTTGACCGTCATGGCGTTGCCGTCGGCGCGCTCGGCCATAATCTGCACGGTAGGGCGGCGATGCCCGCCCATCAGCTGCACGCGCACGAGCTGGTAGCCCATCGCCTGGAGCGACGGTTCGATCATTCGGGTAATCTCGCCCA
Organism: Rhodospirillales bacterium; assembly: GCA_052387895.1. Taxonomy (GTDB): domain Bacteria; phylum Pseudomonadota; class Alphaproteobacteria; order JAEULC01; family JAEULC01; genus JAEULC01. The sequence continues at coordinate 3,027 of JBQTIS010000070.1, forward strand.
CCGGATCGCTCAACCCGCTTTCCTCGTTGCTTGTCGTTCGATTGCGGTCAGGTCCGCCGCGCCAGGACCCCAATCCCATCAAGGAGTTGGCGCATAGGGCGCCGCCCTGGATCGGGACACAAAAAAATGGGCCTTGGGCCCATTTTCGTGTTTGGGGCCCGAAACCGAAACCGGACCCTATGCAATGGCGAGCTTTTAGACCATTTCCCCCTCAGCGGCAAGCGAAAGGCGGACGCCGGGCAAACGCCGCCGCCGGCCAGGGACCGGAGCGCCCGGCTTGTACCGCTTCCAGCCCCGCCGGATACTCCCCGGCTGATCGCACTTGTCGAGCGGAGGGCCCGGTAGCATGTCCGCCTTCACCTTGACGCGAGAGCAGGAGCGGCTGCGCCTAGCCGCGCGCGAGCTGGCGCAAGGGCCGATCGCGGCCAGGGCCGCGGAGGTCGACCGCAGCGAGCAATACCCCTGGGACAACGTCGCGGCGTTGAAGCAGGCGGGGTTCCTGGGCATGACCGTTCCTCGGGCCTATGGCGGCAAGGGGCTGGGGTTCCTGGAGGCGTGCCTGGTGATCGACGAGATGGCGCAGGCCTGCGGCGTGACCGGCCGCATCGCGGTCGAAACCAACATGGGCGCGATCTCGGCGATCATGCGCTACGGCAGCGAGGCGCAGCGCAAGCTGGCGGCCGGCATGGTGCTGGACGGCGACAACCCCGCGATCTGCATCACCGAGCCCGGGGCCGGCAGCGCCGCCGGCGAAATGGCCACGCGCGCGGACAAGCGCGGCGCCGGCTACGTGCTGAACGGCCGCAAGCATTGGATCACCGGCGGCGGCGTGTCGCGCCTGCACCTTATCTTCGCGCGCGTGTTCGACGAAAAGGGCGCGGAGCAGGGCATCGGCGGCTTCATCGCCGTGCGCGGCGAGGCCAAAGGCCTGCGCATCGGCAAGCGCGAGCCGGCGATGGGCCTGCGCGGCATCCCCGAAACCGAGATTATTCTCGAGGATATGGGAGTGCCGGCCGACATGGCGCTGGCGCCGCCCGGCGGTTTCAGCCGCGGCTTCGCCGAGCTGATGGACGCCTATAACAGCCAGCGCATCGGCGCCGCGTCGGTAGCGCTCGGCATCGCCCAGGGGGCGTTCCGCCGGGCGCTTGAGTACAGTCAAAAACGCGAGCAGTTCGGCCGGCCGATCTGCGAGTTCCAGGGGCTGCAATGGATGCTGGCGGACATGAGCATCCAGCTCGAGGCCGCGCGGCTTTTGATCCACCGCGCCGCGGCCAAGGCCGATCCGTTTCCCGACCCGACCGAGGCGGCGCAGGCCAAGGTGTTCGCCGCCGACATGGCGATCCGCGTGACCGGCGACGCGCTGCAGATTTTCGGCGCGCGCGGCTATTCGCGCAACGAGCCGATGGAGCGCATGGCGCGCGACGCGCGCATGTTCACGATCGGCGGCGGCACCGCCCAGGTGCTGCGCACCCTGATCGCCGGGCGGCTGCTGAAGCGCAAGCTGCCGCAGACCCGCGACGGCTACGCCCCGCGCGCCAAGAAGCGCATGGAGCTGGCGGCGGAGTAGCCCGGCGGATTAACGCTTTCGGCGTTCGAGCTCGATGAACGCCGGCGCGGCGCCCTTGCGCCGCGCCTTTTCCACGGAGCGGCTGATCGGCGCGTCGTCGGGGCGCCAGCCCCGGGCCGCCACGCCGCCGCCGAGCCGGGCGAAGCCGGGATGCGCGGCGGCCAGTTCGTCCATCTCGGCGGCGTAGGCCGGATCGTCGGTCGCCAAGCGCAGCCGCCCGCCACCCCGGAGGATGCGCGCGAACTGGCCGAGCATCGCGGCCGAGACCAGCCGGCGGCGGTGATGGCGCTTCTTGGGCCAGGGATCGGGGAACAGGACGAACAGCCGCGCGACCGACGCGTCGGCCAGAACGTCGATTAACGGCCGCGAGTCGTCGGGATGGATGCGGACGTTCTTGAGCTTTCCGGCGGCGACGTGGCGCAGCAGCGCGGCCACGCCGTTCTCGAACGGCTCGCAGCCGATGAAGCCGATAGCGGGATGCGAAGCCGCCTGCGCCGCCAAATGCTCGCCCGAGCCGAAGCCGAGCTCGAGCCAGATCTCGGCCGGCGAAAAATCGAACAGGGTCCGGGGATCGAGGTTCGCGCGGCCGGCGGACAGCGCCGCGGCGGGAACCGCGACCAGCGGCAAGAGATCGCGCATCAGCCCGGCGCGCTGGGGCTTCAGCGGCCGGCCGCGCCGCCGCCCGTAGGTCCTGATCTGCCCGTATTTGGCGGGATCGGTCACCGATGCCCGCCCCGATGGAGCCGGCGCTTCAGCGCCCGTTGAACGCCGTGCGCAACTGCGCCACCAGGTCGGTCTTCTCCCACGAGAAGCCGCCGTCCCTGGCCGGCTCGCGGCCGAAATGGCCGTAGGCCGCGGTGCGCCGGTAGATCGGCTTGTTCAAGCCCAGATGCTCGCGGATGCCGCGCGGGCTCAGGTTCACCAGCTCCTGCAGCACGACCGAGAGCTTCTGTTCGTCCACCTCGCCGGTGCCGTGCGTGTCGACATAGACGCTCAAGGGGTGCGACACGCCGATGGCGTAGGCCAGCTGGATGACGCAGCGCTGGGCCAGGCCCGCCGCGACCACGTTCTTCGCCAGATAGCGCGCGGCGTAGGCCGCGGAGCGGTCGACCTTGCTCGGGTCCTTGCCCGAGAACGCGCCGCCGCCGTGCGGCGCGGCGCCGCCATAGGTGTCGACGATGATCTTGCGGCCGGTCAGCCCCGTGTCGCCGTCCGGACCGCCGATCACGAACCGGCCCGTGGGGTTGACGTAGAAGTTCCCCTCGCTCGGCATGCCGACCGCGTCCAGCACCTTCTCGACATAGGGACGCACGATCGCCTTGACGTCGCCGGCCTCGAGCGCCTTGCCTTTCTTGTCTTTCTCGACGTGCTGGGTGGAGACCACGACGGCGGCGCAGGCCGTGGGCCGGCCGTGCACGTAGCGCAGCGTCACCTGCGACTTGGCGTCGGGCAGAAGCAGCGGCTCCTTGCCGGCGTGGCGCGCCTCGCTCAGGACCCTCAGGATGTTGTGCGCGTACTGGATCGGCGCGGGCATCAGCTCGGGCGTCTCGTTGCAGGCGTAGCCGAACATGATGCCCTGGTCGCCGGCGCCCTCGTCCTTGTTGCCGGCGGCGTCCACGCCCTGGGCGATGTCGGCCGACTGGCCGTGCAGCTTGACCATCACCTTGGCGCGTTTCCAGTGGAAGCCTTTCTGCGTGTAGCCGATGTCCTTGACCGCGTCGCGCGCCAGGATCTCGATCTTACCGTCGTTGATCTTGCCGTTCCTCCGCATCGGCGCACGCGAGCCGCAGGCCTTCTTGTTCAGCCGCACTTCGCCGGCGATGCAGAGGAAATTCGTGGTCGCCAGCGTTTCGCACGCGACGCGCGCCTGGGGATCGAGCGCGAGGAACGCGTCGACCACCGCGTCGGAAATCTGGTCGCAAACCTTGTCCGGGTGGCCTTCGGAGACCGACTCGCTGGTGAAGACGTAATCGTTGAGCGCCAAGGCGAGGCCCCCCATGCTGCGGTATTGCTGAAGGCGCGAACCGGCGGGTCTTGTGACGGGCTTTGCCGCGCCCGTCAAGGGGAATGGAGCGCGGCTTTCCGGGCAATTCCCAGGTTTTCCGCGGGGTTTGGCGACGGCCCGCGCGGACCGACCGGCGGACCGGCCAGCGGACCGGCCGGCGGCCGCTCAGGCGGCGGCGTGGCCCATCGCGCGGACCAAGTCGAACACGCGCCGGCGCACGTCGGCGTCGTCGATGTGGTAGTAGGCGCGCACCAGCTCGAGCGTTTCGCGCTGGGTGATCGGCGTGCCGGCGGCGGTATAGCCGGTGCGGTCCTCGGACGCGCCGCGCCGGCGCGGCGCCGTGGCGGCGGGCGTTTCGTCCATGTCCTCGAACAAGAACGCCAACCGCACGTCCAGCACGCGCGCCCGATCGGACCGCCCGCTGGCGCCCCCGCGGGTAGAGCCCCGCGCGTATTT
>JBQTIS010000071.1:0-3890 GCA_052387895.1 Rhodospirillales bacterium
GCGGCGGGGCCGCGGGCGCCCGGTGGCCGGGGGGGCTCTTGGGGCGGGGCTCTGGGGGGGGGGCTCATGGGGCGGGGCGCATGGGGCGGGGCTCATGGGGCGGGGCTCATGAAAGGCCGCTCATTTGACCGCGAACCGTTTTTCCAGCGCCACGGTGGCGCGCGAGATCGGGTAGCAGTAGATGAAGAACCACAGCAAGAGCCAGGTGTACATCGGCACCAGCAGCTCGTTGCGCGCCTCCGAGGCCAGCGCGTCGCCGGTCAGCGTCATCGCCTCGTTGACGCCGACGATCGAGCACAAGGGGGTGGCGACGGTCAGGATGGCGTAGAGGTTCATCCAGGGCGGCGTCATCCGCTTCACGCATTGCGGCAGGATGATCATCCACAGGATCTGGCGGCGGGTGAAGGCCAGCGCTTCCGACGCCTCCCACTGCCCGAACGGGATCGAGCGGATCGCGCCGCGCACCAGCTCCGACACGTTGGCCATCACCGGCAGCGACAGCCCGACCGTGGCCTTGAACCAGTCCGGCAGCGGCACGACCGCGCCGCCGATCTGGATCTCGAACGGCAGCAGCAGCATGCAATAGAACAGCAGCACCAGCCAGGGCGAGTTGCGGAAGAACTGGGTCGCGAACCACGAGCCGGCGCGCACCGGCGGCAGCAGCGAGATCTGGCACAGGCCCAAAATCGCGCCGGCCGCCGTGCCGATGGCCATGGCCAGGAAGCTGATCAGGATGTTGAGCGCGAAGCCCTGGGCCAGAAGCGGCGTCCATTTCCACACCGTGGCCGCGATCGAGGGCTTGCCCGCTCCGGTCTGGGCCTCGGCGATGCCGATCGAGAGCGCCAAGCCCGCCGCCAGCACGACGCCCCAGCGCGCGGTCGGCCGGACCGCGAATTCCTCGCGGCGCGCGGCCGGCCGGAACGGCTTCAGCACCGCCAAGCCGCCCTTGCACGCAGGCCCGCCCCTCACGACACGTAGCCGGGCACGCGCAGCGCCCGCTCCCACTTGCCCATCGCGTACACCACCACGCCCACCAGCGACACGTAGATCGCCAGCAGCACGTTCATCATCTCGGGCACGTTCACCTCGTCGGACCAGATCTGGTTGGCGACGTACAGCATCTCGGGCACGGCGATGGCGTAGGCGATGGTGGTGGTCTTGACCAGGTTGACCAGGTTGTTGTTGAGCGCCGGCAGGCTGATGCGGAACGCCAGCGGCAGCACGATGAACACGTAGGCGCGCAGGCGGCTGTAGCCCAAGGCCTCGGCCGCCTCGACCGTCTCCTTCGGCACCGCCTCGACGCCGGCGCGGAAAATCTCGACGTTGAACGCCCCGGCGTAGAACGAGAGACAGATCACCGCCCAGGCGAAATTCGACACCAGGGCCACGCGCAGGCCCGCCTCGTCCTGGTAGGACAGGTAGTAGCCGAGCGCGAAATAGAAGAACTAGAGCTGCACCAGCGGCGGGGTGTTGCGGAAGAACTGGATGTAGCCCTGGACCGCGAGCCTGGGCAGGCGCGAGCGCGAGCCCTGCAGCCACGCGCCCACCACCCCCACCGCGACGCTCAAGGCCAGGCAGACGGCCTGGAGCCTGACCGAGGTCAGGAACCCGTCGAAAAAGCGCCAGCGGTCGAACGAGTCGTAAAGGATCGTGAGCTTGATGCCGGTGGCCGCGTTCAGCCACCGGAACCAGTCCCAGAACGCCGTCAGGTCCATGGGCCGGCCTCAGAACAACACGGCCCCTCTCCCGCCGAAGGGGAGAGGGGCGCGTTGCGTTCGGCCTTGGATCAGAGCTTCGATCAGCTCTTCGCCTTCTTCGCGTCCTCGTGCATCTTCTTCAGGTAGGCCGAGGCCGGGATCTTCCACTTCTTCTCCAGCTCGATCAGCCGGCCCGACTTGTGCCAGTCCGCGATCGTCTGCGACATGAACTTGCCCCATGGGCCCTCGCGCTCTTCCAGGCGCACGGCCAGGCCCCACGGCTCTTCCATGATCGTGGGCAGCGACATCTCGAAGTCCTTCCATTTCGCGTCGGCCAGCCGTTCGGCGAACGCCGTGTCGTCGTACACCCAGCCGATGCAGTTGCCCTGCAGCAGCGCGGTTTCGACCTCGGACTGGCCCTTGAACGAGATGAAGTCGGCGCCGTATTTCTCGGCCACCGGCTTGTTGTACCAGGCGCCCTGGATGCCGCAGACCTTCTTGCCCTTGAGCTGCTCCCAGTTCTTCAGGCCCGCCTTCTTGGCCGCCAGCACGTTGACGCCCGAGGCGTAGTACAGGGGCTCGACGATGCCCACCACCGTGCGGCGGTCGGGCTTGTCGTTCATGGTGGCGATCATCAGGTCGATCTTGCCCTGTTGCAGGAACTGCATGCGGTTGGACGACACCACCGCCTCCAGCTCCAGCTTGACGCCCAGCTTCTTCGCCACGTCGGCGGCCATGTCGGGCTCGAAGCCGACGATCTTGCCGGACGGGTCGCGAAAGCCGAACGGCTTGTAGTCGGCCTTGGAGCCGACCACGATCACCCCGCGTTGCTTGATCTTATCCAGGGTCTGGGCGGCGGCCGGCCCGACCGCCAGCGCGGCGGCCGCGAGCGCGAACACGCCCAATCCCAGCAAGCGCTTCGTCATCTCATGTCTCCTTCGTTGTGAGTTCCCGTTGCGATTCCGTTGCGATTTCCCCGGCAAATCGCCCGGGAACGCGTTCAACCCCGCGGCGATTTGAGCATAGATCGCGGGGTTCGGGCAACCGGCGCGGCCGGTAGGCCGCGTCAGTCCGCCGTCAGCACGTCGCGCACCAGAAGCGGCAGGCCGGCGAGGTCCTTCAACGCCTGTTTCAGCCGTTGGCGCCGGGCGCGGCTCAACCGCGCAAGCTCGACCCGCGTCGAGGGCGCCGCGCCCGCCGCGGCGTCGGCGAGCTGCTGCTTCAGCACGAAGCCCAGCGGCGTTTCCTGCGCCTGGCGCAGGCGGTCCGCCTCGTCCTGGGGCACGGCGCCGCCTTCGGCCGCGGCGTTGAGGCGCACCGCCGTCGCCGTGTCGGCGACGCCGCGCTTCAGCGCCACCACCCGCGCGAACGCCACCAGCGGCAGCAGGCCGCACTTCTTCAGGTCGACGCGCCCGCCCTCGGTCCTGAGCCCGCCCAGATAGCCGATGGCCGAGCCCGCCTCCTCCACGTTTTTCGCCAGCATGCGCAGGAACGCGGGCGCCCGGCCCGCGGCTTCCAGCGCGTCCTTCCTGAGCCCGTCGGCCAGATCGGCGTCGCCCCGGGCGCGGCGGAAGTCGTAGAAGATATCGACGTTCAGCAGGTTTTCGCCCTCGGGCTTGGCGATCCATTGCGCGATCTGCCCGCGCCAGCCCCCGGCCGAACGCCGGAATTGCGGTTTCGAGGCCATCACCCCGCCCTTGCAATAGGCAATCCCGGCCGCGTTCAGCGTGTCCGAGACGCGCTTGCCCAGCTCCGCGAACCAGCGGTCGTCGGCCTCGCCTCCGGCGTGCACGATGGCGTTGTCCTGGTCGGCCGACAGCAGGCTCTCGCCGCGCCCGCCCGAGCCCAGCACCAACAACGCGTAGCGCGCGGGCGGTCCGCCCCAGCCCGATTTCGCCATCGCGGCCTCGGCCAGCTCGGCCGCGCGCGCCGTGGCGTCGCGCAACACCTGGCTGACGACGCCGGCGATCTTGAGGGCCGAGACCTCGTCGGCCAACAGCGCCGCCGCCAGGGCCGGAAGCGCTTGCTGCACCGCTTTCAGCGCCGCGGCGTCGGGCGCGGTCGCCACCGCGTCGCCCAGGGCCAGCGCCTTGCCCGCCCTGAGCTTGAGCAACGCGCGCGCCGACCCCACGCCCACGGCGCGCCCCGCGCCGGCGACCGCCGCCAGGTGGCGGAAGCCCAGCCGCTCCATCC
>JBQTIS010000072.1:0-3399 GCA_052387895.1 Rhodospirillales bacterium
CTCGGATAAATTGAATGGTGATTCTGGGGACAAATCTGTGAGGTGAGCTGACTCCGCAGTAGAAAGTTCCACCAGGCGATGCGCGGCCTGGTTGATGTCCCGGGGTTTACGGGTATGCTTAATCGGCTTTGGCATTCTGGGAGAATGCCACAAAATATCAGTCAATGCGAGTCAGCACAGGTCAAAGTAGCCCACTACCGACACTCTTGGCGCCTTGGTGTCTTGGTGGTTCCTTTCCTTTCTTTGGTTTCTTCGTGGTCTAATCCGGTTCCATGGCTCTTCCAGCGTTCCTTTACCGCCGCTTCAAGCCGGGCTGGGGATTGACGCTCGCCTATCTGGCGGCGCTCGGCGTGCTGCTGGCGCTGGGCACCTGGCAGATGGACCGGATGGAGTGGAAGCGCGCGCTGATCGCCGAGCGCGCCCAACGCCTGGCCGTCCCGCCGCTGGCGCTGCCCGCCGCCGTGGCCGAGCCCCGGGCGCTCGATTTCCGCCGGGTGCAGGCCGTGGGGCGGTTCTTGAACGACCGCGAGCTTTATCTCGGCAACCGGCCGCGCCGCGGCCAGCCAGGCTACCACGTGGTGACGCCGCTCGTGCGCGCCGACGGCACGGCGGTGCTGGTCAACCGGGGCTGGGTTCCGCTCGACCGCAAGCTGCCGGAAAGCCGCGCCGACGGGCAGATCGAGGGACAGACCGCGGTCCAGGGCATCGCCCGCGCGCCGCCGGCGCCAGGCTGGTTCACGCCCAAGAACCAGGAGGCGGCGAATTTTTGGTTCCATGTCGATCCGCAGGCGATGGGGCGCCGCGCCGACCTGCGTTCGGTGCTGCCGGTCTATATCGAGGCCGGCTCCCAGGCCAACAAGGGCGGCCTGCCCATGGGCGGGCAGACCGACGCGGCGCTCGCCGACAATCACCTGCAATACGCACTGACCTGGTACGCGCTGGCCGTCGTGCTGACCGCGATCTACGCCTTTAAGGCGCTGAAGGCGGAGGAGTAGGGCTGGCCGCCCGCGCGACAACGCGGCCCCGGGCGGTCTAGACTGTTCCCCGTCCGGGGCCCGAGCGAGAACGGCCCGGCGCAACCGACAGGGAGGACAACATGGCCGTCGCACGCGTGACCAAGATCACCGCCTCGTCCACTACCGGCTTCCAAGACGCGGTGAAAACCGGGCTTGCCCGCGCCGCCAGGACGATCCGCGGCATCACCGGGCTCGAGATCATCGAGGAGAAGGCCAAGGTCGAGAAAGGCAAGATCGCCGAGTACCGGGTGACGATGGAGCTGACCTTCGTGCTCGAGGGATAGAAGCGCGCCGAAAGGCCGCGCACAGTCGCCTTCTGCGTCGTGGCCGGGCGCGGCCCCGGCCATGACGGCCGATTCATGAGCGAAATACCCGCCTACGCCGAGCTCGAATCGCGCTTTGCACGCCTGGGCACGCTCGGCGATGCCGAAGGCGTGCTGCATTGGGACATGTCCACCATGATGCCCGCGGGCGGCGCCGAGGCCAGGGCCGAGCAGCTCGCCGCGCTCAAGGTGACGCGCCACGAGTTGCTGACCCACCCCCGCGTGGGCGAACTGCTGGACCGGGCCGCGCGCGAGGCGGGCCTCGATCCATGGCAGAAGGCCAATCTGCGCGAGATGCGCCGGACCTGGCTCGGCGCCACGGCGCTGCCGGCCGACTTGGTGGCGGCGCTCAGCAAGGCCTGCTCGGTCTCGGAGGTCGTCTGGCGCAAGGCGCGGCCGGCGGCGGATTTCAAGCTGCTGTTGCCCAGCCTGGAGGAGGTGCTGCGCCTGACGCGCGAAAAGGCCCGGGCTCGGGGCTTGGCGTTCGGGCTCGATCCTTACGACGCGCTGCTCGACCAGTACGAACCCGGCGCGCGCGCAAGCCGCATCGACGCGCTGTTCGGCGATCTGGCCCGGTTTCTGCCCGGGTTCCTCGACGACGTGCTGGCGGCGCAGGGCCGGGGACCCAAGCCGCTGCCGCTCCCGGGTCCGTTCCCCGCCGCGCGCCAGCGCGAATTGGGCCTCGCGCTGATGCGGGCGATCGGTTTCGACTTCGAGCACGGCCGGCTGGACGAATCGGCGCACCCGTTCTCCGGCGGCGTGCCCGACGACGTGCGCATCACCACGCGCTACGACGAAAGCGACTTCGCGCGCGGGCTGATGGGCATCCTGCACGAAACCGGGCACGCGCTGTACGAACGCGGCCTGCCCGGGGAATGGCGGCGCCAGCCCGTGGGCGAGGCGCGCGGCATGGCGCTGCACGAAAGCCAGTCGCTGCTGATGGAGATGCAGGCCTGCCGGTCGCGCGGGTTCGTCGGCTACGCCGCGCCGCTGATGCGCGCGGCGTTCGGCGGTTCCGGCGAGGCCTGGGCGGCCGACAACATCTACCGGCTTTACACGCGCGTGGAGCGCGGCTTCATCCGGGTGGATGCGGACGAGGTGACCTATCCCGCCCATGTCATCCTGCGCTATCGCCTGGAACGCGCGCTGATCGCGGACGACCTGAAGCTCGCCGAGCTGCCGGCGGCATGGAACGCCGGCATGAAGGAGCTTCTGGGCGTGGCGCCGCCCGACGACCGGCTGGGCTGCCTGCAGGACATCCACTGGCCCGACGGCGCCTGGGGCTATTTCCCGACCTACACGCTGGGGGCGATGGCGGCGGCGCAGCTGTTCCAGGCAGCCAAGGGCCAAGACCCGCAGATCGCGCCCGGCATCGCCCGGGGCGATTTCCGCCCGCTGATGGCTTGGCTCCGGCGCAACGTCCACGAGAAAGGCTCGCTCCAAACCACCGACGAGGTGCTGGCGGAGGCCACCGGCGCGCCGCTCGGCGACGCCGCCTTCAAGGCGCACTTGCAGGCGCGGTATCTGGACGGGGAGGGGTGAATGAAAAAGCCATCAAGGCGGCAACTTCGTTCTTCGAGACGTCATTTTTCGCTGTCGCTCGAAATGGCTCCTCAGGATAAGGTTGCACGGAAGTTGCCGCACCCTGAGGAGGTTGCGAAGCAGCCGTCTCGAAGGGCGAGGCAATGCTGCGATCCGTTCGGCGCATTCACCGAGTGGCCGAGCAAGGAAGACGAGCGCGCGTTCCGAATGCTCTGACGATCATTCTCTGCATTGACGTCATGGCCGGGCCCGACCCGGCGATCCACGCTTGCAGCTTCAGAACGTCGGCGTGGATGCCCGGGTCAAGCCCACGGCTGTCCGGTTGAGTTGTTCTCTCGTTCCGCCAACGCCAATGCCGACGCGGTTATCGGTCGATCGGCCCCGGGCGGGACTCGCTCTCGCTCATCCCACGATCGTCATGACCGCCCCCGGACTTGATCCGGGGGTTGTCCCGGTCATCCACGTCGTGCGTCTGCACGCTGTCCGCTCGGCGTTCCATCTCGGCATGAATTCAGCGG
>JBQTIS010000073.1:0-2472 GCA_052387895.1 Rhodospirillales bacterium
GGGGTGCCGCAGGGCTCGGCCATGGCCCAGGCCCCGTCGGTGCCGCCAACCGCCGCCGCGCCGCCGCCCGGGGCGAGCGGAGCATCGATCTATCAACCGCCGCCGGCGCCCCGCGCGCCCGCGACCATGGCCAGCGTGGCCCAGCCGGGTTTCCAGCCGCCGCCGCCGCCCCTGATCCCCGGCCAGTCGCCGCCGCCGCAAGCCCCGCAGGTCCAGCTGCCCACCGTCCCGCCGCCCCCGCCGGGTTCGAGCACGACGGCTTGGTCGGCCCAAGGGGCGCCGCCAGCCACGCGGACCGCGCCGCAGATCGCCGCCGCCGCACCGCCCGCCGGCTATCCGCCCACCGGCTATCCGCAGACCTCGCCTTATCCGCCACCCAGCTATCCTCAGGCCGGTTATCCGCCGCCCAGCTATCTACCGCCCGGCTATCCACAGCCGCAGCCGGCCAATCCTTATGCCGCGGCGGCCAGGGGCCAGCAGCCCGGGCAGGCCCAGAGCCCGCTGCGCCCGCCGCCCCCGCCAATCTCGCCGGCGATGCCCGCGATGACCGGGGGCGACCCGGTGGCCGAGGCGCGTATGCGCGCAGCCGCCGTCTCCTACGACCCGGTGGCCGAGGCGCGCTGGCGCACCGCGCACAGCGCCGGCCAGCAGGTGGGGCTGATCCTGTTCGCCAGCGGCTCCGCCAGGCTGAGCGAGAGCGACCGCGACCTGTTGCAGCGCGTGGCCGTGCTGGCGCGGCAGAACGGGGCCGTGGTGCGCGTCGTGGGCCATGCCAGCGGCCGGACCGGGGAAATGGACGCGGGCCGCCGCCAGAACAAGAACCTGGACATCTCGATGGCCAGGGCCAACGCCGCCGCTGGCGAGCTGCGCGCCGCCGGGCTGCCTGCCGAGCGTATCGTGGTCGAGGCCAAGGGCGACAGCGAGCCGGTCTACCGCGAGACCATGCCCTCGGGCGAGGCCGGCAACCGCCGCGTGGACGTTTATCTGCAATAGTTCGGAGCCATAGGCTCCCGCCCCGCCGCCTGCCGCTCTACGGGTTCGCCGAGGCCGACCGGATGAAGCCGAAGCCTCGCGCCGTCGGCGGATGACATCATCGACATCGATGCGTACCGGAGGAGCGCCGAAGACCCGGCGCCCATTCCTCGTTCCTACTCGTCGTTCTCCACCAGCAGGCGCGAGGCGACCCGCAGCGCCTTACCGAGCTTTGCACGCAGCTTCCGGCCGGCGCGCCGTTCGCCGCGCTCAATCTGCGAGATATAGACCGGGCTTGTGAAGCAAGCCTTCGCGAGTTGCGCCTGGGTCATGCCGCGATGCTGCCGCAGGGCCCTTAGCGGATGGGCGCCGTCCAGGATCGAGGCCACGACGGCATCTGGGAAAGTCTCGGTCGGATTCTCCAGGAATGCGCGCACCGCCGCGGCGTCCACGCGGTCCTCCAGCGTTTCTTCGATGCGGCGCCACTCCTCGATCGGGACCACGACGAAGACCGGCTTTCCGTCCCGGGTGATGATTTGCCTGCTCATTCGTATATCTCGCTTCTATGTCCTACCCGGACCACGACGATGGTAAACACCTGTTGCCGCAGCGCGTAAATCACGCGCCAATCGCCGACCCGCAACCGATAGCCCTCGACACCCGTCAGTTTTTTCACGTTGTTGTTTGGCGCCCTGGGATCGCGCGCCAAATCCAAGACCTTCGCCCGTATGCGCTTGGCGACCGTCCGGTTAATCCCGGCCAGCGTGGCGAGCGCTGCGCCCGTGTAGGCGATGGACCACATGCCGTTATCTGGCGAATTGCTTTATCGAAGTCAAGCAAAATGCTTTTATCTTGGATTTCTCCCGCCGGTCTGCACGCGAATCGGGTGAAGGCCCCAGCGCCCCGCCGCCTGTGATAAACTGCGGCGCAGCATCGCTTCGCCAGGACATTCGAGCCCATGCCGTCGGAATTCTACCGCACCCGCCGCCTACCGCCCTACATCTTCGCCGAGGTCAACCGGATGAAGGCGAGGTCGCGCGCCGCCGGCGACGACATCATCGACCTGGGCATGGGCAACCCGGACCAGCCGACGCCCAAGCACATCGTCGACAAGATGATCGAGACGGTGCGCGACCCGCGCGCCCATCGCTATTCCCAGTCCCGCGGCATCCCCGGCCTGCGCCGGGCGCTGGCGGGCTACTATGCGCGCCGGTTCAACGTCGAGCTGGACCCAGAAACCGAGGTGATCGCCACGCTGGGCTCGAAGGAAGGCATCGCCAACCTGGCGCTGGCGATCACCAGCCCCGGCGACATCATCCTGGTGCCGAACCCCAGCTATCCGATCCATCCCTACGGCTTCATCCTGGCCGGCGCCGCGATCCGCCACATTCCCGTCGGCGACGGCTCGGACTTCTTCAACAACCTGTCGCGCGCGGTGCGCCACAGCGTGCCCACCCCGCTGGCGCTGGTGCTGAACTTTCCCTCCAACCCGACCGCGCA
>JBQTIS010000074.1:0-9474 GCA_052387895.1 Rhodospirillales bacterium
CATGCGCTGCTTCACGCGCTCGGCGCCGCCGCGGCTGTCGCGCTCCAACGCCGCGACGATGCGCCGTTCCGTGGCGCGGTCGAGCTTGTCGAGAATCCGGGCGACCGTGGCGGGCGCGTCGGCGCCGCCGTCGGGCGCGCGGGCGAGGCTCTGGGCGAATTCGGCGCTAAGCGCGCGCTCGACCGCCTCCATCACCGCGGGCTGCACCGGCTCGAGCCGCAGCATGCGCTGCACCACCTCGACCGACAGGGCCTCGGGCAATGCGGCCAGCACGCGCGCGGCGTGGACGGGGTCGAGCCGCGACAGCACCAGGCTAACGGTCTGCGGATGCTCCTGGGCAAGGTAGTTGGCCAAGGTCGCCTCGTGCACGTCGGTCAGCTTGTCCCACACGTCGCCCCGGCGGCGCGCTTCGCGCGGCGGGGGAGGGGAGGGCTGCGCGGGCGCGGCCGGCGCAACTGGCGATTGAACGGGCGCGGCCTGCGGCGGGGCGGGAGAGGCCGCGGCCATCGCCGGCCGGCGCTGCTTGAACGCGCGCGCGACGACGAGCAGGCCCAAAAGCCCGGCGAGGCAGAGAATCAGAATTTCGCCCAGGCGCGCGAGCTCGGCGCGCGAAAGCCCCAGGGGCAGGCCGGTGCGCGGGCCGCGCGGCGGAAAATCGGTAAAGCGCATCGACACGAACTCGACCTTGTCGCCGCGCTCGGGGTTGAAGCCGATGGCCGAGCGCACCAGCCGGGCCAGAGTTTCCATCTCCTCGGGCCCGCGCGGCGCCGGCTTGCCGTCGGCATGGACGAAATCCACCAGCACCGCCACCGACAGGCGCTTCAGCGCGCCGGCCTCGCGCACCAGGCTCTTGGCCGTGCGCGAGAATTCATAGGTGGTGGTGACGTCGCTTTTGTTGCCTTCCTCGATCGCGCGCACGGTGCGCTGCACCTGGCTGTCGGGATCCACCACCTCGCTGCTGACGCTGACCCGCTCGGGATCGAGCTCGGCCGAGACCTCGGCGCGCACGCGGCCGGCGCCGACCAGGGGCTCGAGCAATTCCTCGACCGCGCGGCCAAGGCGATGTTCCAAATCGGCGCGCGCCTGATTCAAGACGGCGGGCGAGGGAAGCTGGGCCGGATCGGCGCCGAGCGCGTCGTCGCAGGCCGCGAACACGGCGAACGCCAGCAGCAGCGCCAAGCCCATCGAGCCCAGCGCGCCGAGCCGGCCGGGACGCATGGTCCCCAGGAAATGCCGCACAGCCTCGTCCACCGCTTGAGTTTCCCACGTCGAATGAGGCGGGCCAAACCCGGACCCGCCGGCCGGCGGCGAGAGTAGGGCCGGTTCGGTGAACGAACGGTTAATTCGCGGAAAAACCTGCGTTTTTCAGGAGCGTCCGGGCCCGGCATGCAGCCGGCGCCTACGGTTTTCCGGTCCGTCCGGGGCCGGGCGCGACCGTCAGTCGGCCGCGTCGGGAATGGACCGGTATTCCTGCAGGCGCGTCGCGCGCAGGCCGCGCATTCCATGCCGGTCGATCAGCCGCTGCCAGGAGAGGAATTCCTCGACCGACAGCTTGTAGCGCTCGCACGCCTCGTCGAGGCTGAGCAGCCCCGCGCGCACGGCGGCCACCACCTCGGCCTTGCGCCGGATGACCCAGCGCTTGGTGTTCGGCGGCGGCAGGTCGCTGATCGACATCGGGCGCCCTTGCGGCCCGACCACTGCCATACCTAGCCCGGGAGCGAACTTGTCCATGTGCCTACCTCGGCGCGGGCGACCCTCGCCCGCCATGGCCGGGAACCTAACCGCGACAGCTTGATAAATGCTGAATGGCCTGGGCTAATTTTGCGTTAACGCCGGAACCGGCAACGCCGCTTGGGCGGCTGCGGGCGGCCGGATGCCATCTTGGCCGGGCGCCGTTAAGCCGGCGTTAAGCCTACCCGCCTAGAGTGCCGGCGTTCAGGCCGGTCCCCGCGCGGGGTTCGCGGCCGGATGTCAGGGAATCAACGGCCGGCCAGGAAGGATCGGATCATGTCGCTCGGCGATCGCAGGAAGGCGCACCACGCCGCCCAGGCCAGTAACGCCAAGGCCCAGAGCACCGAAGCGCTGGCGCTGATCGAGGCCGCGCGCCGGCTCAACGCCGCGCGCGACGCGGTGGAAACGAACGTCGAGAGTTATCGCGAGTCGCTCAGGCTGAACTGGCGGCTGTGGACCATCATCCAGTGCGACGTGGCCTCGGCGGAAAACAACCTGCCGGACGAACTAAAGGCCAACATCGTGAGTCTCAGCATCTTCGTCGACCGCCAGACGCTGGACGCGCTGAACGCGCCGGCGGCGTCGAAGCTGGGAATCCTGATCGACATCAACCGCAACGTCGCGGCCGGCCTTGCTGCGCGGCCGGAATCGCCCGTGGCGCCGGTCGCGCCCACGCCCGCCGAAGCGGCCTAAGTCGTCGCCGTCCCAAGCCTCGGGCCGGCGCCGCGCTCGCCAATTCCGGGCCTGTGGGTTTTCGGTCATCTAACTGACATTTCAGCGAAAAAACCGTGTTTTTGGCGGTCTTGCCTTCCGCCGTGCGGCCTACCTATACTCCGCGCCCGTTTCAAGTCCGGGGGCATGCAGGGGTCAGGAATGGCGCGGGTCGCACTAGCACTACCTCCCAATTATCGGCCGAGCGAAGACGAGCCGTTCATGAATCCGAAGCAGCGCGAGTATTTCCGCCTCAAGCTGTTGCGCTGGCGCGAGGAGCTGCTGAAGGAATCGAGCGAGACGCTGCAGCACCTGCAGGAAGAAACCATGCACGAGGCCGACATGACCGACCGCGCCTCGAAAGAGACCGACCGCTTCACCGAGCTGCGCACGCGCGACCGCGAACGCAAGCTGATCTCGAAAATCGACGCGGCGATGCGCCGGCTCGAGGACGGCACCTACGGCTATTGCGAGGAAACCGGCGAGCCGATCGGCGTGCGCCGGCTGGACGCCCGCCCCATCGCCACGCTCAGCGTCGAGGCGCAGGAGCGCCACGAGCGCATGGAGCGCACGCATCGCGACGAGTAGGGCGGCGGCGCGTCAGGCGCGCGTCCATTCCGAGCGCACGTCGGGGTCGGATTCCCGCGCGAGGCGATCCGTCCGGAGTTGCATGAACCGCTGCGGCGGCGCCAGGCGCTTCAGCGCCCAGACCGCCATCGCGCGCACCAGGGCCGAGGCGTCGTCGAGCCGCGCCTCGGCGGCCAGGAGCAGCGCCGGGTCGGCGCTGTTGCCGAGCGCGATCAGCACGTTGCGAACGAAGCGGTCGCGCCCCGTGCGCTTGATCGACGAGCCGGAGAATTTTTTCCGGAACGCGGCGTCGTCGAGCGCCGCCAGCTCGGCGAGCCCAGGCGCGGTCAGGTCGGCGCGCGGGCGAAGCGCGGCCTCGCGCCCGGCTTGCGCGAACTTGTTCCACGGGCAGGCGGCCAGGCAGTCGTCGCAGCCATAGACGCGGTTGCCGATCAGCGGGCGCAATTCCGCGTCGATATGCCCGCGATGCTCGATCGTCAGATACGAGATGCAGCGGCGCGCGTCGAGCACGTAGGGCGCGGGGAACGCGGCGGTCGGGCAGGCGTCGAGGCAGCGTCGGCACGCGCCGCAATGGTCCTCGGCCGGCGCGTCGGGCTCGAGGTCGAGCGTCGTGAAGACCGAGCCGAGGAACAGCCACGAGCCCTGTTCGCGCGACAAAAGGTTGGTGTGCTTGCCCTGCCAGCCCAGGCCGGCGCGCCGGGCCAGCGGCTTTTCCATGACCGGCGCCGTGTCGACGAACAGCTTGACGCCGCCGCCCAGCGTCTTGTGCGTCCAGTCCGCCAGCCGGCGCAGCTTTTTCTTGAGCACGTCGTGATAGTCGCGCCCGCGCGCATAGACCGAGATGTTGGCGCGGTCCGCCGGCAGCGGCGCCGGGTTTTCCTCGGGCGCGTAGCTCAAGCCCAGCATCACGACGCTCTGCGCCTCGGGCCACAGCGCGCGCGGATCGCCGCGCCGTTCCGCCTTGTCCTCGATCCAGCCCATGTCGCCGTGATAGCCGCGCGCGATGAATTCGCCCAAGTGCGCGCGGGTTTCGCTTTCCAGATGCGCCGGCGCGAAGCCGACGGCGGTGAAGCCCAGCGCCAAGGCGCGCTCGCGGATCGCCGCGCGCTTGTCGCCCGCGAACCCCTGGCGCCGCTTCGGCTCGCTGCCTTTCATTTCGCGCCGCTCCGGTTCAAGGTGTTTCATTTCGCGCCGCTCCGGCTCGCGGCGCTGGTCAGCCGCGGCCGCGATAGGGCTGGACATCCTGGGGCGGCACCCAAAGCCCCGTGGGCGGCCGTCCGGACTGGTAGAACACGTCGATCGGCATGCCGCCGCGCGGATACCAATAGCCGCCGATGCGCAGCCAGCGCGGCCGCAGCGCGCGCTCCAGCTTCTTGGCGATCGCCAGCGTAGTGTCCTCGTGGAACGCGCCGGTGTCGCGGAACGAAGCGAGATAGAGCTTCAGCGACTTGCTCTCGACGATCCATTTGCCGGGAACGTAGTCGATCACCAGATGCGCGAAGTCGGGCTGGCCGGTGACCGGGCACAGGCAGGTGAACTCGGGCGCGGTGAAGCGCACGGCATAGGCGCGGTCGTTGTGCGGGTTCGCCACGCGGTCGAGCGCGGCCTTGGCGGGCGACGCCGGAATTTTCACCGGCCGGCCCAGCGCCGTCAGCCTGGGTTTCCGCGTCTCAGCCATCGTCGCCATCGCTTTCGCCGCCCGGATCGCCGTCGCCCGACTTCAGCGCGGCGCGGAACTCGGCCGCGAACCGCTCCACGGTACCCGCAGAGATCGCCGCGCGCAAACCGGCCATCAGGTCCTGGTAATGCGTCAGGTTGTGCCAGCTCAGCAGCATCGGCCCCAGCATCTCCCTGGCCTTGTGCAGGTGGTGCAGATAGGCGCGCGAGAAGCCCTTGCAGGCGGGGCAGCGGCATTGGGGATCGAGCGGCGCGGGGTCGGCGGCGTGGCGCGCGTTGCGCAGGTTGAGCGTGCCCGTGCGCGTGAAGGCCTGGCCGGTGCGGCCCGAGCGCGTGGGCATGACGCAGTCGAACAGGTCGATGCCGCGCAGCATGCTTTCCACGATCTCGTCCGGCCGGCCCACGCCCATGAGGTAGCGCGGCTTGTCCGCGGGCAGATGCGGCGCCGCGGCGTCGATCGTCGCCAGCATCAGTTCCGTGCCTTCGCCCACGGCCAGGCCGCCGATGGCGTAGCCGTCGAAGCCGATCTGCTTCAGGGCCGCGGCCGACTCGGCGCGCAGGTCCGGGTCCACCCCGCCCTGCACGATGCCGAACAGCGCGAAACCGGGGCGCGGTTTGAACGCGGCTTTGCAACGCTGGGCCCAGCGCATGGAAAGCCGCATCGACTCGCGCGCGGCCTCGGGCGTCGCGGGATGGGCCATGCATTCGTCCAGCACCATGCTGATCGTGCTGCCGAGCTGGTGCTGGATCGCGATCGCGCGCTCGGGCGTCAGCATGTGCGCCACGCCGCCGTCGATCGGCGACTGGAACTCGACGCCGTCCTCGCTCAAGCGTCGCAGCCGCGCCAGCGACATCACCTGGTAGCCGCCGGAATCCGTCAGCACCGGGCCGGGCCAGTTCATGAACTTGCGCAGGCCGCCGAGCTCGGCCACGCGCTCGGGTCCCGGCCGCAGCATCAGGTGATAGGTGTTGCCCAGCACGATTTCGGCGCCGGTCGTGCGCACCTGGTCCGGCAGCATCGCCTTGATCGTGCCGGCGGTGCCCACGGGCATGAAGGCGGGCGTCTCGACCGTGCCGTGGGCGGTGTAAAGCCGACCGCGACGCGCCTTGCCGTCCACGGCCATCGGCTCGTAGCGGAAAGTCACGGCGCCCTCCGCAACAAGCACGCGTCGCCGTAGGAATAGAAGCGGTAGCCCGCCGCGATCGCGTGGGCATAGGCGCGCTTCAAATGCTCCAGCCCGGCGAAAGCCGCGGCCAGCATGAACAGGGTGGAGCGGGGCAGGTGGAAGGTGGTCAGCAGCAGGTCCACGGCCTTGAAGCGATAGCCGGGGGTGATGAAAAGGGCGGTCTCGCCGGCGAACGGCCGCAGCGTGCCGTCCTCGCCGGCGGCGCTTTCCAGAAGGCGCAGGGTCGTGGTGCCGACGGCGACGACGCGCCCGCCGGCCCGGCGCGCGGCGTTTATCGCCAGGGCGGTCTCGTGCGTTACTTCGCCCCACTCCGCGTGCATGCGGTGGTCCTTCGTGTCCTCGGCGGTCACCGGCAGGAACGTACCCGCGCCGACATGCAGCGTCACGCTCTGAACCTGGACGCCGCGCGCCGCGACCGCCTCAAGCAGCGCCGGGGTGAAATGCAGCCCCGCCGTGGGCGCGGCCACCGCCCCGTCGCGCCGGGCGAACACGGTCTGGTAGTCCTTCGCGTCGGCATCGGTCGAGCCGCCCGGCCTGCGGATATAAGGCGGCAGCGGCGTCGCCCCGTGCTTTTGTATGGCGCGCATCAGGGCCGGGCCGCTTTGCGAGAAACTCAGCCGCACCTCGCCGCCGTCGCGCGACGCCACGTCGGCCCAAAGGTCCTCGGCGAAGTCCACGCGGTCGCCGGCCTTAAGGCGCTTGGCCGGCTTGGCGAAGGCCAGCCACTCGCTGTCGGATAGACTCTTGTGCAGCGTGGCCTCGATCCGGGCCCCGCCGCGCCCAAGGGACCGATGGCCCTTAAGGCGCGTGGGCAGCACGCGCGTGTCGTTTACCACCAGAACGTCGCCGGGTCGCAGAAGCGCGGGCAGGTCGCGCACGGCGCGGTCTTCCAGCCTGCCGCCGTCCACCACCAGAAGCCGCGCCGCGTCGCGCGGCCGCGCCGGGGCTTGCGCGATGCGCTCGGGCGGCAGGCGGAAATCGAACAGGGCGGTTTTCATGGCGCCAACACCTGAACGTCATGGCCGGGCCGTTCCGAAGGAACGTGTCCCGGCCATCCACGTCCCGCGCAGCGGCACGCCGCCGCCCCGGCGTGGATGACCGGAGCAAGTCCGGCCATGACGGATTGCATATGGCGAGGCGTCTGCAAATACGACGGCGGAGCCGGCCGCCTCAAGGATTCAGCAGATCGGCGATCACGCGCTTGGCGCGGGCCATGGATTCGCGCAGCACGATGCTGTTCTGCACGTTGAGCGGGATGCTGGCCTTCTCGGCGGCTTCCTTGGCGCCGGCGGTCTGCGCGGCCAGCACGGCGCGGGTCAGCGCCTCGGCCAGCTCGATCGACAGGTTGGGCGGCGCGTAGAGCCCGGCCGCGGCGGTGAACGAGAGCTTCTTGTTGCCGGTGATCTCGCTGAGGGTCGGCGCGTCGGGCAGCTTGGGGTGGCGCCGCGCGCCCGACGTCGCCAGCGCGCGCAGCTCGTTCGGCTTGCCCGAGGGGCGGAACAGCGCGGCGCTGGGCAGGATGCCGAATTCGGTTTGGCCGGCGCGCAACGCGTCGTCGATCCGGAAGTCGATGTCGAAGCGGCGCTCGCCGAAGCGCCCGCCGGCATGGTCCTCGACCATCGCCGCGAACACGCCCGAGGGCGTGGTGTTGCCGTTGAGCGCCAGCGACGGCGCGCGGTTGGCCTTCAACGCCGCGGCGAGGCCTGCGTAGTCCTGCACGGCCGAATCCGCGCGCACCGCCAGCGTCAGCGATACGCCGTCGGTCAGCTTGGCGATCGGCGTCATGAACTCGATCCTGTCGCGCGGCGCGGCCAGGTATTCGTGGAACAGGCGCGAGGCGTCGGTCATCACCAGCAGCGCGCGGCCGTCGGCCCGGGCCTTGTACACGCGCTCGAACGCCTTGGCGCCGTCGGGGCTGGGCACGGTTTCGACCGCGACCACGGCGCCCAGCGCCCGCTCCAGGCCCGGCTTGAGCAGCTCGGCCACGTAATGCGTGACCGTGCCCGCGCCCGAGGGCTCGACCAGCACGATCGCCTGGCCGGCGAATGGGCGCTTGGGTTCCTGCGCTTCGGCCGGCGCGGCCTGGCAAGCCAGCGCCAGGGCGAGCGCGATTTTCGAGGCGTTCCTCATGCCGGCAATTATAGGGCAGTGGCCGGAGCGTGCCAGCACGCCACCCCCACCCTGACGCTCCCCCATCAAGGGGGAGGGGACTTCAATAAGTGAGTCCCCCTCCCACCGCGCGACGATACTCGCGTGAGGCGGGAGGGGGATAGTAGGAGCGGGCAGTCGGGCGCCCGGCTAATTCTTGCCCGCTGCCCGGTTCAGCGCCTGGTCGAGGTCGGCGATGATGTCCGGGGCGCTCTCGAGGCCGATGGAAAGCCGCACCACGTCGGGCCCGGCGCCGGCGGCGATCTGCTGTTCCTCGGTCAGTTGCCGGTGCGTGGTCGAGGAGGGGTGGATGATCAGGCTGCGGCTGTCGCCGATATTGGCGAGATGCGAGAGCAGGTTGACGCCCTGCACCACCTTCACACCCGCGTCGTAGCCGCCCCGGACGCCGAAGGTGAACACCGCCCCCGCCCCCTTGGGCAGGTATTTCCGCGCCAGCGCGTTGTACTTGTTCGCGGGCAGGCCGGCGTAATTGACCCAGGCCACGGCCTTGTGACCTTGCAGGAACTCGGCGACCTTCAACGCATTGGCGCAATGCCGCTCCATCCGCAGGCCCAGCGTCTCGACGCCGAGCAGCGTGATCCAGGCGCCGAACGGCGACATGGTGGGGCCCAGGTCGCGCAGGCCCACGGCATGGCAGTGCATGGTGTAGCCCATGTCGCCGAAGGTCTCGCAAAAGCGCAGGCCGTGATAGGCGGCGCACGGGCCCGACAGGTCGGGGAACTTGCCGCCTTTCGACCAGTCGAACCGGCCGCTGTCGATCACCGCGCCGCCGATCGTCGTGCCGGTGCCG
The DNA here is from genome assembly GCA_052387895.1 of Rhodospirillales bacterium. GTDB lineage: Bacteria > Pseudomonadota > Alphaproteobacteria > JAEULC01 > JAEULC01 > JAEULC01. The sequence continues at coordinate 8,854 of JBQTIS010000074.1, forward strand.
GACAGGAACTTGGTGGTGGAATGCACCACGATGTCGGCGCCCCAGTCGAACGGGCGCAGCAGATAGGGCGTGGCCAGCGTGTTGTCGACGATCAGGGGCGCGTCGTGCCGGTGCGCGATCTTGGCCAGCGCCTCGATGTCCACCACCACTCCGCCGGGATTGGCCAGGCATTCGGTGAACACCGCCTTGGTCCTGTCGTTGACCGCGCGCTCGACCTGGCCGATGTCGTCGGGATCGACGAACGTCACCTTCCAGCCGAACTTCTTGAAGGTCTGGCCGAACTGGGTGATCGAGCCGCCGTAGAGCTTGTTGGACGACACGAACTCGTCGCCCTGGCTGAGCAGCGGGAACATCGCCACGATCTGCGCGGCGTGGCCCGAGGCGGTGGCGGTGCAGCCGCGCCCGCCCTCCAAGGCCGCCAGCCGCTCCTCCAGCACCGCCACGGTCGGGTTCATGATGCGCGAATAGATGAAGCCCGTGGTCTGGAGGTTGAACAGCGAAGCGGCGTGGTCCACGTCGTCGAACACGTAGGAGGTGGTGGCGTAGATCGGCGTGGCGCGCGCGCCGGTGGCGGGGTCGGGCTGCGCCCCGGCGTGGATCGCCAGGGTTTCGAAGCCGGGC